>DAIOEQ010000288.1:0-2846 GCA_036746215.1 Prevotella sp. | reverse complement strand
AACAGGCCCTTGATGGCGCTCAACTTGGCGCGGCGGTGAGAGAGAAGTCGGAGCTGTGGCGGTCGACATATGTGAAGAGGAAAAACGACTTCTCGAGCAAAAGGTCGCGAAGCGGTTTCTGCTTGTAGCTGCCTTCGACATAGAGCAGCTCGGCCAGCATCTCCAATTGTTGCATGCGGCGGTCGTCTGGCCATTGCTCCTGGGCGTAGCCGATGGCCTCTACGGCCGAGAGGTTGCGCAGTGTGTCGTAGTCGCCCACATATTGGCGATAGAGGTCGCGCAAGTCGTCGTCGGTGCGCTTGTCGATGTCCTTCTCCAGAAAGCGGCTGACGGCGGCCATGAATTCCTCTATGATTCGGATGAAATAGTCTCGTTGTAACATGTCGTTTATTCTGTCGTGTCTGCTTGGTCAGCACAGGAAGGGGCGGGTGTCGCGGATGCGGGGCTGGTGGGCTCCGCTGCAGGAGCTTGAGGCGTGGCAAGCGTGTGTTCCGCGGTGTCGTGCCGCAAGCCCTGGATGTAATCGTAGAGCTTCTTGTAGAACGGATGGCGCGTCATCGTGGAGGCGTCGCCGAGGATGATGAGCTTCATGCGGGCACGGGTGATGGCCACGTTCATGCGGCGCAGGTCGCGCAGGAAGCCTATCTGCCCGTCGTCGTTGGCGCGCACCAGCGAGATGAGGATGATGTCGCGTTCCTGTCCCTGGAAGCCGTCGACCGTGTTGACGGAGATGAGCTGCCGGTAAGGCTTGAAGAACTCACGCCGCTTGATGAGGTGGCGCAGGTACTGCACCTGGGCGCGGTAGGGCGATATGACACCCACGTCGATGCGCTCGTCGAGGATGCGCTGCTTGCCAATCTTCGTGAAGTATTGTTGCAGGGTGAGGAGTGTCAGCGCCGCCTCGCCCTTGTTGACGCGCCCGAAGCTCTCGCCCACAAACTGCTCGCGGAACGACGGCTCGTCGGGTCCCACCTCCATCTGCGAGGTGTCAATCCACGAGAAGGGATAGTCGAGGTCGAGAATGCCACGGTGGCTCACTTGGGGTGCCGTCTGCACCTTGCCCCCGTAGAAATAGTCGGAGCTGAAGCGCATGATGTCGTCATTCATGCGATACTGCACCTGGAGGAGTGTCACACACTCGGGCTTCTGCTCCACGATGCGCTCCATGAGCGTCTTGCCCAGTCCAGCCTTCAAGGCCGCAATGCTCTTCACGGTGGGCGGCAACTGGCAGTGGTCGCCCGCCAGGATGACACGGCCTGCCCGCCGGATGGCTATCCAGCAAGCCGCCTCAAGGGCCTGTGCCGCCTCGTCGATGAAAAGGGTGGAGAACTTTTGTCCTTCAAGCAGACGCCCCGCGGTGCCCACGAGCGTGGAGGCGATGACGCGGGCTTGCCCGAACAGTTCGCTGCGGATGCGCAACTCGAGTTCCGTGGCGCGCGCCTTCAGCCGTTCCATCTTCTGGTGGTAGCCTTCGTCGCGTCCCTTGCGCTTCTGCCGCAACTCGCGGATAGCCTTGCGGATGGCCCATAGCTGGGGATAGTCGGGATGGGCCTCAAACTGGCGCTCGTAGGTGAAGCCCAACATCTTGTCGTTGACACGTGTGGGATTGCCGATGCGCAACACGCTGATGCCACGGTCGACGAGCTTCTCCGAGATCCAGTCGACGGCCATGTTGCTTTGTGCGCACACCAGCACCTGGCTCTCGCGCATCAGGGTCTCGTTGATGGCTTCCACAAGCGTGGTGGTCTTGCCTGTCCCAGGAGGACCGTGCACCACCTCCACGTCCTTGGCACGCAGCACCTCATTGACTGCCCGCTCCTGCGTGGCGTTGAGCCATGGGAAACGAAGCGGCTCAAAGGAGAAGGTTTGGGGCTTCATCTTCGTGTAGAAGAGGTCACGCAGGTAGGCCAGTCGTCCGGTCTTGGCTTTCATCACCCGGTCGAGGGCGTCGAACATGCAGCGGTAGCTGGTCTCGTCGAAGAAGAGTTGCACGCCGATGGGCTGGTCGCAACCCTGCAGGTCGAAGGCGTGGCCTTCGGGGATGGTGACCACCATGCGGTCGCCGTCGACAAACGACACCGTGCCCGTGAAGTTGAAGTAACGGATGCCTCCCTTGGATGTGGGCGAGGTGGGCGCAGAGGTGTCGGCGCGCCAAAAGACGACGGGCTTGCCAAACTCGAAGTTGTGCTCGATGTCTTGGTCGGCCGTTCGCATCACCTCGATGCAATACTGGTTGAGCGAATTATAATAGGTGCGCCCCGTGTTGACGGGAAACCAAGCGTCGCCGCGTTTCACCTTGCGCCCGAGGCCCATGCTCTCGGTCTGTTTGCGAAACGCTTCCTTCTCGGTCTGATACTCCAACTGGAGCAACAGGCGTTGTTGTTGCAATGCTTGAAGTGGCGATACTGCGTTCATGTATGCAAAGTTAGGAAAAAGTGATCACATAACGCACTTTCTGAGGATTAATTAGTGTTTTCTTGCCCGTCATCCCCGTCATTCCTGCCTTTTGTCGTTCCTCTAAATAAGATAAGCTGCGCCTCGGCAATAAAAATAAAAGTCTTGCAGCCTTTTATTTTGTATTGCTCTCGGTTTGCATTATCTTTAGATAAGATAAGCTGCACCTCGGCAATAAAAATAAAAGTCTTGCGCCTTTTATTTTGTATTGCTCTCTGTTTGCATTATCTTTGCGGCATGAACGAGATGATCATCAAGGATTTGGCGGTGGGCTACGGACACCACCGCGTGGCCGCTGGGCTGTCGGCCCGCCTGGCGGGTGGCGCATTGACGGCTCTCGTCGGCCCCAACGGCATGGGCAAGTCGACCTTGCTTCGAACGCTGGCCGGAGT
>DAIOEQ010000287.1:2331-2899 GCA_036746215.1 Prevotella sp. | reverse complement strand
AGAGTCGCGTGGCTCGTGGTCGCCGTCTCAGCATGCAACAGGTGGAGGACCGTGCGCAGGGCCATGTCTTCTTAGGCTCCGACGCCCTCAAGCTCCATCTCGTGGATGAGCTGGGCGGTCTCGACAAGGCTGTGGCCAAGGCTGCCAAGTTGGCCAAGCTCGACAAGCACTACACCGCCCCCTACCCCGCCCCGCAAGACTGGATGGACCAGTTGCTCAACTTCGGCAGCTACAAGGGCACAGCCCTCGACGAGCAGCTCCGCCTCGCGCTGGGTTCCTTCTATGAGCCCGTCATGATGTTGCGCGCCGCCGACCAGCTCGACCCGCTGCAAGCCCGCTGTCCATTCATCATCACCAATCTCTGAACCACAGGCCGATGGAAGGTGACCTCATAAAAATCAACGATTGGCTGTTGCCCCTGAGCTGGCTCTACGGCATCGGCGTGGGACTGCGCAACCATCTCTTCGACTTAGGCGTGCTGCCCCAACAGGAGTTTTCCATTCCCGTCATCGACGTGGGCAACATCACCGTGGGCGGCTCGGGCAAGACCCCCCACGTGGAGTATCTC
>DAIOEQ010000287.1:0-2288 GCA_036746215.1 Prevotella sp. | reverse complement strand
GTCGACAAGAACCGGCGGCAGGGCATCCGCCGCCTCACCGACGACGAGCCCACACGCGACGTGGATGTCATCCTCCTCGACGACGCCTACCAGCACCGCTACGTCAAGCCCGGCATCAACATCCTGCTGGTCGACTACCACCGACTCATCATCTACGACAAGCTCTTGCCGGCAGGCCGACTGCGCGAACCGCTGAAGGGAAAGAACCGCGCTGACATCGTCATCGTGACGAAGTGTCCCAAGGACTTGAAGCCCATGGAGTTCCGCGTGCTGACCAAGGCACTCAACCTCTATCCCTACCAGGAGCTCTTCTTCACTTGCATCGAGTACGACGCGCTACGACCAGTCTTTGCGGACGCACAAAGCCTGCCCGACCTGAAGTCGGCCAACGTGTTGCTGCTCACGGGCATCGCCTCCCCCCGCCAGATGGAACTCGACCTGAAGAACCGTTGCCGGTCCATCACGCCCCTGTCGTTTGGCGACCACCACCAGTTCAACGAGCGCGACGCGGCCCGCATCGGCGAGGCCTTCGCCCACCTGCCCGAGCCCCGCGTCATCATCACCACCGAGAAAGACGCCTCACGCCTGGAAGCCACGCCAGCCCTCACGCCCGAAGTGAGGCAGGCGCTCTACGCCCTGCCCATCCGCATACGGTTCATGCTCGACCAAGAAGAAAATTTCAACCATAAAATCATAAGCTATGTACGCAAAAATTCAAGAAACAGCATCCTGGCTAAAAGAAAGGATGACGGCAAGCCCAAAGACAGCCATCATCCTGGGAACAGGCCTGGGACAATTAGCTTCCGAGATAACTGACACCACAGAGATACCCTACCGCGACATCCCCAACTTCCCCGTGTCGACCGTTGAGGGGCACGCCGGCAAGCTCATCTTCGGCAAGCTGGGCGGCAAGGACATCATGGCCATGGACGGCCGTTTCCACTTCTACGAGGGCTACTCGATGAAGGAGGTGACGTTTCCCGTGCGTGTCATGTATGAGCTCGGCATCAAGACGCTCTTCGTGAGCAACGCCGCTGGCGGCATGAACCCTAAGTTCCACATCGGCGACCTCATGGTCATCACCGACCACCTCAACCTCTTCCCCGAGCATCCGCTGCGCGGAAAGAACCTGCCCACCGGTCCGCGCTTCCCCGACATGCACGAGCCCTACGACCACGAGCTCATCGCCTTGGCCGACCAGATCGCCACGGAGAAAGCCATCATCCTGCGCCATGGTGTCTACGCGGGCGTGCAGGGCCCCACCTTTGAGACACCCGCCGAATATCGGATGTATCGCTGCATGGGCGGCGACGCCGTCGGCATGTCAACCGTGCCCGAGGTCATCGTGGCGCGCCACTGCGGCATCCGCGTCTTCGGCATGAGCATCATCACCGACTTGGGCGGTTTTGACAACCCTGTCGAGGTGAGCCATGAGGAGGTGCAACAGGCGGCAGCGACCGCCGAGCCCAAGATGACGGAGATCATGAGGGACATGATCGCACGCTCCTAACACACATCGTTTTCTGTCAAGCATCTAATAGACACGCATGGAAATATCCAAACTGGGTGAGTTTGGCCTCATCGACCGTCTCACCGACAACATCAAACTGAAAAACGACAGCTCACGCTACGGCGTGGGCGACGACTGCGCCGTGCTCCACTACCCCGACTCGGAGGTGCTCGTCACGTCGGACATGCTCATGGAGGGCATCCACTTCGACCTCACCTACGTCTCACTCATGCAACTGGGCTACAAGGCGGCCATGGAGAACATCTCCGACATCTTCGCCATGAACGGCACGCCACGGCAAATGGTCATCTCCATCGCCCTCGACAAGCGCTTCGACGTGGAGGGCATCGAACAACTCTACGACGGCATCCGACGCGCCTGCGGCAAGTGGAACATTGACATCGTGGGTGGCGACACCACGTCATCGCTCACCGGACTGGCCATCAGCATCACCTGCATCGGAGAGGCCAAGAAAGAAGACATCGTCTATCGCAACGGAGCCAAGGAGACCGACCTCATCTGCGTCAGCGGAGACTTAGGGGCGGCCTACATGGGCTTGCAACTGCTGGAACGCGAGAAGATGGTCTACTACCAACAGCTCGATGACATCAACAAGAAGATTGCCGAGGCCAAGAAGGCCGGCAACGATGCCCTCGTGAAGCACCTGGGGGAGCAAGGCGCCAAGGCCAGCGACTTCCAGCCCGACTTTGCCGGACACGAGTACCTGCTCGAAAGGCAACTGCAACCGGAGGCGCGAGGTGACATCATCAACTCAATG
>DAIOEQ010000286.1:0-2941 GCA_036746215.1 Prevotella sp. | reverse complement strand
TGTAGGGGAGTCGCTGGTGGCTGCCGCGACCTGCAAGATCGGTACGAACAGCAACAATGCCACCATGAGAATGGTACGCATTTCCTTTTTTACCATACTGTTTTTGTTTAAAAATTGAACAAAGGAAATAGAATATCAATTTTCGAGAAGTAGAAATGCGAAAAACAAGGGCAAATAATAATCCTAATACCTTGCAGCAAAAAGAAATTCAATCACAAATGTTTAATACAAAACTGCTCGTCTATATGTTGATGTTACATTTCGGTTACAAAGGTAACACCATCCTCCCCCCCCCACCAAGCATATGGTTAATAATCGTTAATACGTCTAAATATTAACATACGTTAAACATTTATTGAAAGAAAAGCGGATAAACAACCGTTTATCCCGCAAGGCAGGACGTCAGTCGACGCCCAGGGCAAACACGTAGAGCACGGAGTGGCACAGTTGGCAGGCCACCACGTAGAACAACAGCAAGGGACCCAAGGCCTTGCCGTCCGAGCAGATGCCACGGCAGACATCAGTGAGCGAATGGAAGGTGCCGGCCAAGAGACCATAGAACAACGACACCGTGACGCAGACAAACGCCACGATGGGCACCAGGGCTACCGAGAAACTGCTGGGGAACAGGAGGCCCGTGACGCTCAGCAGGATGGCATGGGGCGGCAGGGTCAACACAGCCACCACACCCAGCTCGACGAGCAAGAGCGCCAGCGTGGAGCGCACGGCAAATTTCTGCAACGGCGTGAGCACCGCATGACGGCGCGTGAAGAGGCGGACGGCACACGCCACCACCCCACTCGACCGCAGGCTGCCCGTCGCCAGCACGCCCAGCGCCAGCCACACCAAGGCCGGCGATGCCTCATGGCCCACGAACCCGCCAAAAAACCAGCGGATGCCCTGGGAGGAGAGCAGCGAGCGCACCGAACTGTCAGGCATGGCCGCTGACCACAGCCACGACAGCAACACCAACGCCACCTGGGCCAAGGCGCAGGCGAGCGTGAGGCGATAGAGCGTCTTCTCGGGGTTAATCCTCATCGGGATGCAGATTGTCTATGTCGATGATGCGCAACTCCAAGGCGCGCACCACCAGTCGCGTGGCGTTGACGCCCATGCCGCCATTGCCCTCGGGGAAGAGCTTCTGCACGAGTTCGTTTTGCCGTTTCTCCAGGCTCTTCACGCCAAAGGGCATGCCGCGCAGGTTGGTGATTTGCTCCTTGGTGTAGCCCAAGGCCAGGTGACGGAGAAAACGCTCGTCATACTCGTCAATCTCATAGTTGACGAGGGCCTCCTGGCGCAGCAACTCATTGTCGACGCTGCGCTTGAAACGCTCGACAATCTTCTCGAGGATGGGCTGGTTGAACACCAGCCGTTTGCCGTCCATGACGCTGGCCACATCGCTGCGCGTCAGCAGTTCGCCCGTCTTGAGGATGATGCCGTCGCAGCCCGCGTCGAGCACGTCGACCCACAACTTCTCATTGAGGATCTCGCCCGTGAAGATGAGCACCTTCACCTCGGGGTGCTCCTCCTTGGTCTGCCTGCATATCTCCACGCCCACGGTGGTGGAGCCGCCCAGGCCCAGGTCGAGCAACACAAGGTCGGGCAACTGCTGCTTCATGAGCTTGCGGAAGGCGGCCTCGCTGTCGGCGGTGCCGATGATGTGGGCCTCGGGGATGTCGTTGCGGATGATGCCCTCGGTGCCCTTGAGCTCGAGGGGCACATCCTCGACGATGATGATGTTGAAGTCTTTCATATTCGTTGTTGTCTTAATGTTCTGTATGTTGGAGCCACTTGGCGCAGGCGGCGGGCATGACGACGCGCACCGTCGCGACGCCGTCGGCAAGGTCGGCCGCGATGCCGCAGGCCCGGAGGTTGGTGGCCTCGCCCATCTCGCGCGCTATCTGCCGGCAGAGCAGGAAGTCGAGGTTGACCGTGCCCGGCGTGAAGAGGTCGTGACACTGCCGCTCGGTCAGCCGCAGGCCCGTCATGACCACGGTCGCCTCGACATATCGCGCGTCGCGGACCGCCAGCGTGATGGACGGCTTGGTGTTGCCGTTGAGCTTGCGCAGGATGTCGAAGAGATAGATCGTGAGGTCACGGTCGAGGCGCACGGGGCCTATCTGCCTCATGGCCTGGAGCGAGAGGATGGCGTAGAGGGTCTGGTAATAGTCGGTCAGCTCGGCAATGCTTTGCAGGTTGTCGTCACTGCCCTCGATGAGTTGGCGGATGCGCGAGGGGTAGTACATGGTCTCGTGCTTCAGCGTGGAGAGACAGTTGTCGAGCACACTGTTGGAGACGTGCAGCTTGTCCGTCTCCAGCTTGAGGCAGCGCAGCTCGTCGCCCGCCAGCTCGATGGTGGCCTGCTGCGCCGACGTGCGGTCGATGGAGACACGCAGCGCCTCGCGTATCTTGTCCACAATCTCGGTGAGGTTTTTCTTGTGCGCGTCGGTCAGGTCAAACTGGCTGAAGTCGCCCAGGGCCTCGATGCCCCGTAACTTCCGGCTGTCGGGGATGTCCTCGAGCAGCAACCGGTTCATCCGGTTGATGCGGTCGATGCAGAAACGGTAGTTGAGCAGATGACGATAGTACAAATAGTAGTAAGCGGGGAAGATGACGATGAGCAGCAGCACCAGGAGGATGATGGCCACCACCTTGTTGCTCTCGCTGCGGAGCATCGTGCGGACATAGCTGGGCAGGCTGCTGTCGCTGGACGCCTCGCGGAACAGGCGGGTGTAGACCTCGTTGTAGTGACGGTAGAGGTCCCACCTGTGGAGGGCCAGGGCGGCCACAGCGCTCTCGTTGCTGACATCGAGGATGACCGACGTGTCGGTGGGCGACACATACTTGCGGCAACTGTCGGCAAACATCAGGGTGCGCTCGTAGTGGCCATTGATGTTGGAGAAATAGGCACTGTCGGCATACTGCACGGCCAAGGCGTGGT
>DAIOEQ010000285.1:0-2952 GCA_036746215.1 Prevotella sp. | reverse complement strand
CAATAGTATCCTCAACTCAAAATTGAAATATGAAGAGCCCCTGCCCGAAGTTGCCTGGCGGTTGTCGGATAGCACAAAGACCATCAGCGGCTACGAGTGTCGGCAAGCCCAGGGGGTGTTGTACGGCAGGACATGGACCGTTTGGTATGCTGTCGAGTTGCCGCTCAACTACGGTCCCTATCTTCTTCGAGGCCTGCCGGGCCTAATTCTTGAAGCCGCAGACACTGAGGGGCGCTTCCATTTCACATTGGCTGGAATAGAAAAAGCGGCGGACAACATGACCGTCTCCTTGTTCATGGACAAAGACGCGCAGAGATGCACCCGCAGACGTTACCTGAAGATGCGTGCGGAGACAGAAGGCTTGAGTCAGCGACAAATCGTGGACCGCATCTTGAATCAAAATGCGGTTGATGGTGAAGTCAGTTCGACCGTCATCACGGATGAGAAAGGCAACGACATTTCGGACCAAGAGTTGCCTAAGAATAACTTCTTTGATAAAGAATGAGGTATAGCACTCTTCTGCTGATACTTTTCTTGCATCTTTCCGCCGTCGCCCAGACCTTTACCGGCAAGATTTTGGGAGGCAATGGCAACCCCGTGCCTGGCGCGACGATTGTCGTCTCGGACAAGGATGGGCACGTGTTAGCTTATGCCATTGCAAAAGATGATGGGCGCTATAAATTGGAAATTCCTGAAGAAAGGCCTGCACAGGAAGTCCATGTCAATTTCGTGGGCTACCAAAAACAATCTTTCCCCATTTCTGCGCTGAAGGATGGCATGATTATCACGCTCAAAGAAGGCTCTTTTCTCCTGAAGGAAGTGAAGGTGAAGGCGCAACGCCTACGGGCGACGGGCGATACGCTCACGTATAGTGTGGCAGGCTTCAAGCAGGCGCAAGACCGCAGCATCGCGGATGTGATAGCCAAGATGCCTGGCCTTGAGGTCAAGGCCGACGGGAAGATTGAGTATCAAGGCAAGGCCATCAACAAGTTTTATATAGAAGGCTTAGACTTGATGGGCTCACAATATGGAGTGGCCAATCAAAACATCTCCGCTGATAAGGTGAAGAGCGTGCAAGTGCTTGAAAACCATCAGCCAGTGAAATCATTACGAGGCGTGTCTTTCAGCGACCAGGCAGCTCTCAACCTCGTTTTGAAAGATGACGCCAAGTCCATCTGGACAGGGGCGGCAGACGTTGGCCTGGGGTATGGAGACGAATTTCTTTACGACAGTCGACTGATGGGCATGCGTTTCGACAAGAAACGCCAGGCGCTGATGATGTACAAGAACAATGACACGGGCCAGGCGCTCGGCGATGAAGTGCTCGACCTGGCCGACTTGCTCAAGGGAAGGTCGGACACGGATGCGGGCCTCCTCTCCATGTTGTCACAGGATGCGCCCAACGTTGACGAGAGCCGATGCACCTTCAATCATAGCCACTTGGTGGCCGGCAACTGGCTATGGAAGATGGGCAAGGACGCCGAGTTGCGACTGCAAGCCAACGGCCTCATGGATCGAACGCGCATGCGGAACCTCCATTCCACCACCTATCTCACCCTCGCCGACATGCCCGTGATCGTCGAGAATGAGGATGTGAGCAACACGAGGAACGAATGGAAGGTGGAAGCCAACTACCAACACAATGGCGCCAAGAGCTTCATCCAAAACGACCTCAGGGGATATCTTGACTTCGACAAGAGCGAGGGATGGATGGCCTGTGACGGACAAAAAACCGCCATGATGGTGAAACCGCGCAAGCGCAGCCTCACGGAAGATTTTCAGCTATCGCACACCACGGCCAAAAATGACGTCTGGCGTGTGGAAAGCTATTGGGCGTACAATTATCTGCCAGGCCAACTGCTCACCATTGACAAACAGACCGAACGGCTCAACCTCAGTTTTTTTTCCACCCAAAACGCCCTCCTTTACAAGATGAAGATGGGGCGCCATTACCTCAACAATGAGTTGGGCGCCAACTACGACCGCCAAAGCCTCGCCGTGACCATGGACGAAGCGGCTCAACAGAAAAACACCTATCAGTTGCTTCGCGCTTATTGGATGCCGTCCATGTCGTTTGCCTTCGGCCAGCAACTGCTGGAAGTCAAGGCGAGGGTGAGCTGTGCTCGCCAAGCCTATCGCCAGTCGAGAAGCAATCATCTGTGGTTGGATCCTTCTTTTCATTGGAACTGGAAGGCCTCAGCCCTCTCCAGCTTCTCTGCGGATGTGGGCTATGCCAACACGCCACTAACAGGCAAGTCCATCTACGACACACCCGTCTTCACAACTTATCGTATGCGGAAGGTCAATCGAGGCAAGACGGATGTGACACATGACTTCCATGCCACAGCCAACTACAAATATGCCAACCCTGTGTTGGGCTTGTTCGTCAACGCGAGTCCCCTGTACAATCGGACATCCGGTAACATCCTATATGAAAGCACCTTGAGCGGGCGCGTCTACACCCTCGCCGCAACAGAAAAGAAACGGGCCACACAGACCATTGGCGTGTCAGGGCGCGTCAGCAAGACCTTCGGGTGGGCCAAGACGCTCATCGGCCTTGGGAGTTCACACACCACGACCAGCTACTGCGTACTCGTGAACGGCGACGTGAACGACGCGCGGATGACAACCACGTCTGTCGCGTT
Organism: Prevotella sp.; assembly: GCA_036746215.1. Lineage (GTDB taxonomy): Bacteria > Bacteroidota > Bacteroidia > Bacteroidales > Bacteroidaceae > Prevotella. Next base: position 307 of record DAIOEQ010000285.1, on the reverse strand, counting down.
CAATTATTCTTTACGCCCGGCAAGGTTTCTTTCAGTCGACGGCAGGTCAAGCGTGAGCTTCAACAGGCAGAAGAACCTAACCACTCCACAGCTCTCGCCAGGCAACACGAGTGATTGGGAGCATCGCCTCAACATTCATGTCTTACCGGCCCGCGGCTGGATGCTGAGCGCTGACAATCAGCTCTTCCATTCCAACGGCGAGGGTGTCGGGGCCAGCTATTTCCTCGACCTCGCCATGAGCTACAAGGCCAAGCGGTGGGAGATCGCCCTGTCGGCCAACAACCTCATCGGTTCATCCCGTCTGGAG
>DAIOEQ010000284.1:0-2958 GCA_036746215.1 Prevotella sp. | reverse complement strand
TGTCGTGGGCATCGCGGTGCTCATCGTGGCGTCGTTTGTCCCCCAGTTCCTCGGTTGACAGCCACGGCGCATTCGCATGCTTCTCAAGGGGCGGCTACATCCACCATGTGGGGTGTTGCCGCCTCTTGGCGTATATGCCCTCACCGCATGGCCTACCCGAAAATCCGCAACAAACTACATGATAAAACAGGCCGTTTTTCCAACCGTCAAATGTTTGGGCGCGAATAATGCCGTTTTTCGCGTTTTCTGCAATCGTCTGATAATCTGATGTTTATGATTGTAAAGACTAAATTCGCCTTGTTTCATCCACTTTTCTCGTGACGATAGATGTTCCATCGACCCCAGGTTAGCGCCTTATCGGGTCTCGTCTTGCCACCTGTCGAACCTCCGTTAGGCATCTACGGAGGCTCCATTAGGTCTTTTGGGGGCAATTTGTGGGGCGAAGCGAAAGGGCGATAGGGTAAAAACACCATTTTCACACGCTATTTCAAGAGAAATCGCGAACAAGTTTTTTGACCAAAAAGCGTGACAAGCCCCTTCCCTTGACTTCAACTCTCACTTGGCGAGACAAGGCGATGCCGTGTCAATGCGGGGAAAACGTGAAAGTGACAATTAGAGTTTCAAGTTGTCGTGTTAAGAACTATATTTGTTTCAAATTGCTTTCGTATATATGTTTTTTTTAGTAATTTTGCAATAAAATTACATGCTTGCGATAAGCCGGCAAGTGAAGTCTGCTTGTTGCTTCGAACCATTATTATTAATCAAGTGACCCGGCATGTGGGCGGCACCGTTCAAGGAATGATTGTCGGAATGCCAACCGGGACTATTAAAATCCGTAGGATGAGAAGAAAATGCTTTATCATGATGGGCATGCTGGTTTGCATGCTTCCATGTCGGGGACAGAAGATAGTGGGCCGCGTGGCCGATGCCAGTGGCCAGCCCCTTGCGGGCGCCACCGTCATGTTGCTGTCCTCACCTGACTCCGCTTATGTGGCAGGTGCCATCACAAACACAGACGGTCACTTTGCGGTGGAAGCAAATAAGCGCGAGGCCATTGTTTCCGCCCAGTGCCTGGGATATAAGCGGCAATTTGCGAAGGTCAGTGTCAGCGACGGGCAGGACAGCCTCGTGGTCGACTTCAAGATGGACGCTGACGCGCGCCTGCTGGGCGAGGTGGTGGTCAAGGGCGACCGAATCGTCAACAACGCCCACGGGTATAGCATGCGCCCCAGTGGAACAGGACTTGAGAAAAGCAACACGATGCAAGAGATGCTGGCCTTTCTCCCGGGCTTGAACGTGTCGGAGGGCAAGGTGCATCTTCTCGGAAATCTCCCGACCATCTATGTCAACGGTGTCAAGATTACCTCGCAGGATGAGCTCGCGGCTTTGCTCCCATCACAGATAGACAAAGTGGAAGTGGACTACCTGACGGTGGGCGAAGGGGCCAACGAGAAGGGGGGCGTCTTGCGCATCACGACGAAGAAACAAAAGGACGGAGGCTACGCGGGATTCCTGAGGGCGGAGAGTGAGGTCATGCCCAAGTATGGCTACATCCTGGGGACGCCCGTGCTCGCGGTCAACGCCAGCCAGGGCAAATGGAGCTTCAACTACTATGCGCTCTATGCCAACCAGAAGCTGCTGGAAGACGCGTCGAACACATTCCTCTATGCCGACGGCCAGCGAAAGGACTACCTGTCAAAGATGCGCTCATGGAACAACAGCTTGCGCACACGCTTGAACATCAGTTACGAGCTGTCCAAGCGTTCCACATTGGCCGTGTCTGAGTATGTCGGGAACGCCGATGTCAAGAACAAGCAACACAGCTCCATCCTTGACAATGACAACGACGGTGAGGAGACGGACCAGGTCTACCTGCACGGCCCGGAAAGCACCTTCGCCCAGCAAACGGTGGCCAAGTATGTCCTGACGACCGACAACCGGGGCTCTAACCTGGACGTCACGGCCGACTACCTGCTGCAGAACCACCACAAGTCGCAAACGGAGGAGACAAACGAGGTCACCACCTTCGAGGACAAGACAAGGGAAAAGACGCAACTGTTGCATTTCGCCCCGAAGTACACGCTTTGCTTCGCCAACGGCAACAAGCTGGAGACAGGCGCCGGCTACCAGTACATCCATTACAACGACCTGACAGCCGCGGTGGCAAACAAGGTCGACATACACATCCCCTCCGCCTACGCCAACTTTTCCGGCAGGAGCAAGATGATCATGTACAGCGCAGGCTTGACCCTGCAGCGCAACCACATGAAGGTGGCCACGCAAGGCACGGAGACCACGTTTGCCGACAACTATCTCTGCCCCCAGGCCATGCTCGTGTGGATGGTCAACCCGAAGAAGGGCACCATGTTGAGGCTGATGTACCAAAACACCGTGGAGGACATGCCCTACAGTGTGGTCAACAGTTACAAGGTCTACTCCTATCCCGGATACTACACGACGGGCAACCCCTCGCTGGCCACGCCAAGGGACCACTCTGCCATGCTGGCCTTCTCGCTCAACCAGCACATCCAGGCCACAATCCTCTACGACCGCATCCTGGACCCCATCTATTACGTCCATGGGACGGATGACGGCGTGACATGGGCCAAGCCCGAGAACGGCGACTACGAGCAGGCGTTTGGCGCAAGGGTGGAAGTGAGCTTGTCGCCCGCCAAGTGGTGGACCACGAAAGTGCAGGCGGCCGCCCTGCAAGTGAGGCTCCGCTCGGCGCGGGAGACCATCAACGGCCAGTGGTGCGGCAAGTTCTGGTGGAACAACAACTTCAACTTCACGTCATCCTTTGGAGGTTCGCTCAACGCCTATTGGGAAACGAAGAGCAGCTTTGAGCATTATTATATGAGGCCCGTGGGCAATGTCGACGCCTCCTTGTGGAAGACCCTCTGCCACGACAAGCTGCGCCTGTCGCTGGAGTCGACCCTGTGGGCGAAGGGCCGCCGG
>DAIOEQ010000283.1:0-2984 GCA_036746215.1 Prevotella sp. | reverse complement strand
ATCTTTACAATCATTCTCGACCACAGGGACCACACAAATTTCACCGCATGAGGTACGCTTTCACCATTCTATTGGCCATCTGCTTCTGCGCCCTCGCCCACGGGCAAGGCACAGTGAGCGGGAATGTTTTCGGCGAGGGCCGAGACAAACTTGTGGGTGCCACAGTCTATCTGCTACAAGAAAAGAAAGACAGTTTAGCGCAAAGCGCACCGACAGACGCCAAGGGAAGCTTCTGCTTCAAAGGGGTACCCAAAGGCAGCTATCAGGTCTTCGCTTCCTTTTTGAGCCGCAAATCGGGCAAGAAAAAAGTCATGGTTTGGGGAAACACACATATCGAGGTTGACCTCCACATCAGCGAGGGCACAAAGCTCAAGGAAGTGACCGTCGTCTCTCATGGCGTCACCGTCAACGGTGACACGACCACCTACATCGCCAACCGCTTCACGGCGGGCAACGAGCGCACCTTGAAAGATGTGCTCGGCAGGTTGCCAAACATCAGTGTGGACGAAGAGACAAAGACCGTCACGGCCAAGGGGAAAAAGGTGAGCCGCATCCTGCTGGAAGACAACGACTTGTTTCAGGGCAACACTTCCATTCCCCTCGACAACCTCTCGGCCGACGGCATCAAGAAGGTGCAAGTGATTGACAACTATTCGGAGTATGACATCTACGATGGGTTCCGCTCGACCAATGAGACCGTACTCAACGTGGGCGTCGACGACAAGGCCAAGAGCCGCATCCGTGGTGAGGTCGAGGGCAGCGGAGGTCTCATGAACAAGTACAACGTGCGCAACTCGTCGCTGCACATCGGCAAGCGATGGATGATGTCTGGCATCATGGCCGCCAACAACACCGGCAACCGCTTGCTCACATTCCAGGACATCCTGCAGTTCAGCGGGGGCATGGGCAGTCTCTTGAGCGGCGACAACCCCATGGACCTGCTCACGGACAAGCTGCAAGCGTTCTCTGCCTTCACCAACAACCGCAGGGACATGGAGCGCCGTTCCAATGGCATGGCGTCGCTCAACTGCACATATATGCCATCGCAAAAGGTCAAATTGACCATTGGCGGCATCTACGGGCTCGACCGATATCATACCCACAAGGAGAACCAGTATCAGTATCTCTCGGGGCTCAGCTATACGGAGAGCACCAGGGAAAGCAGCAGGCAACACAATGGCCTGGCCAATGTCAAGCTGACCTATACGCCACGAAAAGACTTCAGCCTGGTCTACTCCGGCAACATCATGCTGGCCACACAGAAAGCCAACGAGACGAGTCATCTCATGGAAGGCGACATCCTCACAGCCTCGTCGAAGCCCAGCACATGGCACACCACGAACGACCTGCTCCTTGCCAAGCGGTTCGGTAAGCATGTGCTCAGCCTCGACTTGAACGTCTACGCCTTGCGCCAAAAGGAGACATCCACATTTGAGTCGGACGGAAACTATTACGCCCCCTCGCTAAAAGTGGACGACACTCACAACTACAGTTACCAAAACAACAACACCATCAGCACCGCCCATCTCTTCTATCTGCACCGCCTGTCCAACGCCTGTTACCTGCGGATAGCCCTGAAGGGAGAGAAGGATGAGCAGCATCTCACGACCCACATCAGCCAAGCGAGCCAAGCCTACGCCTACGACAACGACGCACGAATAGACTACACCACCGCCCATGGCGAGATGACAATGGGTAAAGACCAGGGCAAGCTGAACTTCTCGCTCAGGGCACGCTATGTCTTGCTTCACGCGGACACCAACCTCAAGCGAAACTTGCAAAAGACCAGCACCCACTTCCTCTCACCTGCGGTGCAGGCCAAGTACCAGTTCACACCGTTCCATCACTTGATGATGAACTACGAATGGAAAAGGAACAAAAGAGCAATAGCCGACCTCACGGACGGCCTTTGGCTGAAGTCGTACCGCCAAGTGGAGAGCAGCAGCGTGAACGAGTTGTTCTCCTCAGCGCACAAGGTGTCGCTGTCACACCTGCTGTCCTTGCAGCACATGGGCCTGAACTTCATCAACATGGCCTCCTTTGAAAGCATGAAGAGTCCCACGGCCTACGACTACCGTCAGGAAGGCTATGTCAACATCATCGAGAAAAAGGTTGGCGACCACAAGAAGCAGTTCACGCTCATGTCGTTGGCTGAATACAAGTTAATCGGCATACCCGTGAACCTCCGCGGCCAGGTGCAGTACGACCATTCTCGCGCGCCTTTCTTCTACGACGGCACCTGTTACCGCACCGCTTCGCACGGACTGCTGCTATCGCTCCAGGCGACAAGCTACTACAAGCAAGGGTTTAACGGCAAGCTGCGGTGGGACCTGTCGCGCCGGTCTCACACAGGAACCCCTGCCCCCTTCCATCTCACGACCAACGACCTCACGGGGCAGCTCACCTGGCATGACAAGAAACTGTACGCCAGCGTCGAAGCGCGCCTGGCCACCTATCGTTCCGACAACACAAGCACCCAAAACATGTACTACGGCTTCGAGTGTCGCTACGAACTGACGAAAAGCGTCTTGCTGAAACTGCAGGGGACCGACCTGATGCACCTGAAGGAACGCAAGCAGATGACTGGCCTCGCCACGGCCTACTATTCCGTGAACAGCCTCACATGGTATATGCCCGGCCACATCATGGCCGGCATCACACTCAAATATTAATAAAACAAACAATAAGAAAATGAAAAAGACAATTGCAGCATTGCTCATGGTCCTCCAAGCGCTCACATTGTCAGCCCAGGAGCTGACTGTGACTTATCAAGCCACCTACAACACGGCTTCCCCACAGCTCTTTGCCGAAGCGGGCTTGCCCGAGGCCATGCGCAGCAGTCTCGCCGCCTACAAGGACGTGGTGATGACTTTCCGTCTGGTGATCAAGGGCAACGAGAGCGAGTATCGCATAGTTCCGAGCAAGGAGAAACAGGAAATCACGTTCATGGGCAAGACGATAGACGTCAGTGCGGCCGCACAAGC
>DAIOEQ010000282.1:2840-2989 GCA_036746215.1 Prevotella sp. | reverse complement strand
TCGGTGTAGGCCAGGCGGGAGCCGTCGGTGCGTCCGTACTCATAGGTCACGCCCGCGGGCGTGGAGACCTCGAACCACTCGTCAGCGCCGTGGGTCGTCACGCGCGTGTAGGGGTCGCCCTCCACCACATAGGCGGCGCCGTCATGGCC
>DAIOEQ010000282.1:0-2830 GCA_036746215.1 Prevotella sp. | reverse complement strand
CCGGTGAGGCCGCGCGGCCGGGCCTCGTTGGCGCCGTAGGTGATGGACACGGGACGGACGCAGAGGTCCGAGAGGGTGTAAGTGTAGGTGATGGTGTTCGAGTGGCTGTCCCTGCCCTTGGTGACGTGCCAGGCGGCCACGCGCCGCATGCCGCGCCCGTCGGTGTAGGCCAGGCGGGAGCCGTCGGTGCGTCCGTACTCATAGGTCACGCCCGAGGGCGTGGAGACCTCGAACCACTCGTCAGCGCCGTGGGTCGTCGCGCGCGTGTAGGGGTCGCCGTCCACCACATAGGCGGCGCCGTCGTGGCCGCGTGCGCCCGAGACGGGCACGAGCCGCTTGCCGTCGAGGTAGAGGTTGTCGGCGGCCGTGTGGGTCACGCCCCGCTGCGCGCCGTCGTGGAACAGGTCGCTGCCCCCGCGCGTGATGGCGGACAGGCCCGTCAGGCCGAAGCCGTAGCCTGCCAGGCCGTAGCCGCCCTGCTGGCTGTCGTAGGCAAGGCTGAGGCGGGGCGTCAGCGCTCCGCCGTCGGGTGCCTCGATGGCTAAGGTGTAGTTGGCCGCGCCCGTCTCGCTCACGGAGACGGCGCCCGAGGGCGTGCCCACGGAACCCTTGGGGCCGAGGGGCTCGAAGGGGAGCGAGTCGAGGGATGGATTGGGAAGGAGCGAGTCGTGGGGAAGGCCGGGATTGATGTCGATGGAACCAATGACCTGCGGTGAGGCGGGCGACAAAGTGTCGGCTGTGTCGGTAGTGTCGGCCATGACGACAAGCCATGGCGATAAGACGAAAGAGGACTGCGTGGAAGGGAACGTCTCGTGACGACTGGGCAGAAAGGCCCAGGCGCACGTAAGGTGGACGAGCGTCAGCAAGAGGATGAACAACAAGACCCTCCGCGCCTTTGTCATTTTCGAGTGACCTTCCATGTGGACGTGTTGTCGTTGATGGTTATTTTGAGAAGGTAGACGCCCGCGGGCTGGCGGCTGAGGTCAACGCGGGCCACTGCGTAGCCATTGCCCGCCACGAGCTGCGAGGAAAAGACCGCGGCACCCTGGGTGGTGTAGGCGGCCACGGTGCAACGGTCTGATGCGGACAGGTTGGACAGCCGTACGGTCACGCTGCCCCCAGAGGGGTCAGGGCTGACCGTCACCGTGTGACCGGAGAGCCGGTCGGAAAGATCGTGCGACACGGGCTTGGCTGTCCCATGCTTGCTCTTCGTCTTCCTGACAGGCAACACGATTTCACGCTTCACCCGATTGCCAGCGGCATCATAGGCATAGCCGATCTTGTCTTGTCCAAAAGAGAACAAGATAGGCAATAATAATAGGTATAGTAATAGAAAAGTTCGCATCATGTGGCTTTCCTTTTCAATTAGCAATCATATGATATTAAAAGACTCTGCAGATATGACTCTTTTTTCTCGCGATAAATGTTTCTTCCCCATCTGCAAATCTGCAAAACCTAAGAAGCCACCCTCCCACACATGGAAGATGGCTTCTTGTGATGTGATGGATGCGCTATGCGCGAAGCCGGCTTACAGGCCGAGGCTCTTCTTGATGGCCTCGATCTTGTCGGCGCCCTTGCGGTCGAGTTCCTCATACTGGGCGGCGTCTGTCATGGTGCCCTTCACCTCAATGTAGAACTTGATCTTGGGCTCAGTGCCTGAGGGGCGCACGCTGACCTTGGTGTCGTCGTCGCAGAACCACTGCAGCACGTTGCTTGTCTCAGGCATGTCGAGCTTGGTCGTGTTGCCCTCGGCGTCAGTGGCTTGCAGCGTCTTATAGTCCTTCCACAGCACCACACGTGAGCCACCCAACTCCTTCGGCGGATTGGCACGGAAGTTGGTCATCATGGCCTGGATTTCCTCAGCACCCGTCTTACCCGGACGCTCCACGTTGATAGTGAACTCCTTGGAGAAGCCATACTCCTTGTAGACATCCATGAGAATGTCGTAGAGCGTCTTGCCCTTGTCCTTGGCGTAGGCGCAAATCTCAGCGAGCAGCGAGCAAGCCGAGACGGCGTCCTTGTCGCGCACGAAGTCTTCGGCCAGGAAGCCATAGCTCTCCTCGCCACCGCCAATATACTGTTGCTTGCCCTCGGAGAGGCGAATCTCACGCGCAATCCACTTGAAGCCCGTGTAGCAGTCGCGCATCTCCACGCCCTGCTTGTCGGCAATCTTCTTGATGAGCTCCGTGGTGACAATGGTCTTCACGATGAAGTCTGTGGGCTTTAACTTGCCTGTAGCCTTGCGGTTGGCGATGATGTACCACAAGAATATCATACAGGTCTGGTTGCCGTTGATGAGCACCCACTCGCCCTTGTCGTTCTTGCAGGCCATGCCCACGCGGTCAGCGTCGGGGTCCGACGCCATCAGGATGTCAGCGTCGAGCGCCTTGGCGTCACGCAGGCCGAGCGTCAGGGCCTCGGCAAACTCAGGGTTGGGACGGTCCACGGTCGGGAAGTTTCCGTCCTTGATCATCTGCTCTGGCACACAGTGGACATTGTCGAAGCCCCAGTAGGCCAGCGAGCGCGGGATGATCACGCGGCCTGCGCCATGCAACGGCGTATAGACAATCTTCAGGTCGTGCTGGCGGTGGATGACCTCCGGGTCAATGCTGATGGTGCGAATCTGGCGGAGGTAAGGCTCATCGATGTCCTCACCGATAATCTGTATGAGCTCCTTGTTGGGCGTGAACTTCACGTCGTCGATGGTCACCTTGTTCACCTCGTCAATGATGCCCGTGTCATGAGGGGCGAGCACCTGCGCGCCGTCCTCCCAATAGGCCTTGTAACCATTGTATTCGCGGGGGTTGTGGCTGGCGGTGATGTTCACACC
>DAIOEQ010000281.1:2738-3008 GCA_036746215.1 Prevotella sp. | reverse complement strand
GTATTTGGTCTGGTCGCCTTCTACCGAATAGTCGGAAGCCTCAGACGGGAAGTTGGCCGACGAAGCCGCGTCTTGGTACCTCACGGGCCACGTCATTGGCAACTTGCCCGATGGCGTGAGCTTGCCGGCGAGCAGGGCCGCGACCGAGTTGCCCACCTCTTGTCCAGGTTGCCATGGCAGGAGTATGGCGTCGGGTATGTCTTTCCACGATTCCGTCTCTATCACGCCTCCCACGTTGAGCACCACCACCATCTTCTTGCCCTTGGCATG
>DAIOEQ010000281.1:0-2728 GCA_036746215.1 Prevotella sp. | reverse complement strand
ATGGAAGGCCTTGGCGGTATTCTCCAGAAGTTGTCTCTCCGTGTCGGTGAGGTTGAAGTCGGCTGCCGTGCGGTCGGCTCCCTCGCCCGACAGACGCTGCAGTGCTACCACGGCCACGTCGTCGTCCTCGGCGGCTTTCGCAAGTTGCTCATCGCTTGGCAATGTCTCCTTGGCCACGGGCGTAGGCATCCACCAGAGGATGTTCATCGTCTTCACTGTGGAGTCGTGCTTCTCCAACAGCTTGGTGTAAGTGTCAATCATTGATTCATCGACCGTGTAGCCCTGCTTGCGCAGACCTTCCACCATTGACACCGTGTAGCGGCGGTTCACGTTGCCGGAGCCGGTGCCGCCCGCTATGGGCCTGTAACCGGCCACGCCATATAGAGCCACCTTTTTCACGTCAGCCGCGAGAGGCAGCGCGCCGTTGTTCTTCAGCAGCACTGTGCCTTCGGCCGCGGCGTCGCGCGTCACGGTGGCATGCGCCTTGAGATCGGGGTCGTCCTTGTACTGATAACCCTTGAAATGTGGAGTCTTCACTATGTAGCGCAGGATGTCGCGCACGCAGTTGTCCAAGTCCTTTTCGCTCAGTCGACCGCTCTTCACCGCGTTCTCTATGTCCTCTATGTCGTCCTCGCCGCCTGGCTCCAGCAGGTCGTTGCCAGCGTGTATGTTGGCAGCCCTGTTGGCAAGTCCGTTGAACGCGGAGAGCCCCACGCTTCCTGGGTGAGGTCTGCGTATTGGGTCGCGTCCGCCGCCCCAGTCGGTCATCACCATTCCCTTGTATCCCCATTCGTCACGAAGGATAGTGGTGAGCAGGTCGTGTCGCTCGCTTGTCATGGTACCGTTCACGAGGTTGTAGGAGCTCATCACCGTCCACGGGTCCGACTTCTTGATGGCTATCTCGAAGTTTTTCAGGTATATCTCCCTTGCCGCCCTCTGGCTCACTATGGCATCGTTGCCCAGTCGGGCAGTCTCTTGCTGGTTGAAGGCGAAGTGCTTGATAGACGCGCCCACGCCTTGGCTCTGTATGCCGTTGATATAAGCCGCGGCGATGTTGCCCGAGAGCACCGGGTCTTCTGAGTAGTATTCGAAGTTGCGTCCGCACAGTGGGTTGCGCTGTATGCACACGCCAGGGGCGAGGAGCACGTCCACGCCATAGCGGTGCACCTCGTCGCCAATGGCGGCGCCCACGCTGCTCACGAGTCGCGTGTTCCACGAGCTCGACAGGCAAGTGCCTATCGGGAAGTGTGTGGCGTAGTAGGTGTTGCTGTCATAGGGGCGAGTGGGGTCGATGCGCAGTCCGGCAGGGCCGTCGGCAAGGAGCGTGAACGGAATGCCAAGGCGCGGAATGTCTATCGTGGCACCGGCCACGCCACGCACCACGTCGGCCAGTTTGCCGCCTTGCGACACGTCGTTGGCGCGGTGTGTGCCCACGCAGAGCAGGGCCTTCTCGTGAAGCGTCATGGCCTTCACCACCTCGTCGATGTTGGAGGCGTTGAGCTTGGGCGCCTCCTGCGCCATCACCATGGCAGAGCAAGCCATGGCCACGCAAGTAGTAATGATAGCTTTCATCTTGTTGGTTGTTTTTGTTTTTTATGGTTATGCATGATGGGCATAATATGCACATTAGGCATATTATGCCCATTATGCCTATCTCTTATTTGAACAGCATTGGCGCGAATATCAGCAGGTACTGTCGCCAGTTGCTCCAGAGGTGGCCGCGGGTGGACTCGTGGTAAGTGTACTTGAAGCCCATGCCGTCGAGTTTCTTCATGAAGGCTTGGTTGTCCTTGTAGAGGAAGTCGGCGTTGCCTATGCCAATCCAGTAGAGCTTGTAGCCGGCCTTCTTCTGGTTTTCCAACTTTTGGTCGAGGTCCTGGTAAGCGGGGAAGTCCCAGTTGAACCCTTTCCAGTCGAGGCCGGCCGAGAACAGTCCCACGTAGTCGAAGAGGTCGGGATAGTTGGCCGATACGAACATCGATGTCATGCCGCCCATCGACAGTCCGGCTATGGCGCGGTGCCGCTTGTCGGCGATGGTGCTGTAGTGGGAGTCGACATAGTTCACTATCTCAGGGAAGTTTTGCTCCACCTTGCCCTCCTTGTAGTAGGGCAGGAACTTAGTCATCACGGGCTTGTAGCTGAGGTTGTCCGATGTCTCGCCGGCCTCTGCCTCCACGCTTGGGTTGATGTTTGGCAGCACCACGATCATCGGCTCCACCTTGCCCTCGGCGATGAGGTTGTCCATGATGCGGTTCACGAATCCGAGGTCGAGCCACGCGTTCTCGTCGCCGCCGCTACCGTGCATGAGATAGAGCACGGGGTAGTTGCGGTTCACCTTGCCATACATTGGCGGCAGGTAGACGTTCATGCGGCGGTTCTTCTTGGGCATGTTTGACGGGTACCACACCGTCTCCACCGTTCCGTGTGGCACGTCGCGCACCTGGTAGTAGTCGGCGTGCCCGCCGTTCACGAAGAATATGCTGAACACGTTGCCCACGTCGCGACGCGTGAAGGGGTCAGAAGGGTCGGGCGTTGTCACGCCGTCCATGTCGAAACGGTAGGTGAACATCTCCGAGGGCAGCGCGGGCGTGGTGTAGGTCCACACGCCGTCCTTGCCCTTCTTCATCTTGCCCGTGCCGTCGTTGACCTCCCAGTCTCCCTTCACGGTCACGCTTTTCGCCTTGGGGGCGAGCAGGCGGAAAGTCACGGTTTTGTCGGAGTTGACCTG
>DAIOEQ010000280.1:0-3009 GCA_036746215.1 Prevotella sp. | reverse complement strand
CGACGAGACGGCCTTGACCACCTGTCCCGCCGTGAGGCTGCTGGTGAGCAGACGCCCCTCGGCCACCACGTTCTTGACCAGCGAGTTCTCGCTGACCTGCAGGATGGTGTTGCCGATGCCCAGCGCGGCGTAGCCCACCAGACAGGCCCAGCTGGTGCCGACGAGGGGCACGAGCATGCCCGCCACCGTCACGCCCATGCCGAGCAGCACGGTACGCTTGCGACCCCACTTGTTCATCCGGACGCCCACGGGAACGGAGAAGAGGAGAAACCACACAAAGACCATCGTCGGCAGGAAGCCGGCCATGGTCTGGCTCCAGCCGAAAGCCTCGCGGGCATAGTCGGAGGAGATGCCCACGATGTCACAGAAGCCCTGGATGAAAAAAGCAAAGAGGACAGCCCCTATGCAGGTCAGTTGTTTTGTTTTCATGGTGTATGTCTTGGTTTTAGGTGATTGTTTCCGCGTGTGCTAACGTATATAAATACGCATGGCAGCCCGAAACCACTTATCGCCCGCCTGCCTTTTTCCACCGAAAAGCCCGGTGTGGACGCTTCCGCACCGGGCTTTCTTTCCTGAATTGATATAAGCAACGTACTACCTAATAAATGAACCAAAAATTGCTTTTCCGGATGCAAATATAGGCAATCGCCACAGCATCGGCTCGCAAGATTATCCACAAGAATGGTAAAATGGTGGGGCGTTGGACGATTTTCCCAACATTTGGACGGTTTTTATAACCATTTACACCTAATTCTGCGTATCTTTGTAATCGTAAAGGCCACCAGCCAGTCCACACGGACGGGTTCCTGGGCGCCCGCACTAAAAGCCAACAACAACGAACTATGCGCCACATTCTGAAATCAACCCTCTTGTTGCTCATCGCAACACTGCCCCTGACCGCCTGGGGCAAGAGCTACCTGCTGAAGTCGCCCTCCGGACGGGTGGCGGCCAACGTCACCCTCGACAAGGGCGCCACGATAGCCGTGACACTCGACGGCCACACACTGCTCACCGCACGCGACATCAACCTCAAGCTGACCGACGGGCAGACGGCCCTCAACGGCGACCGCGGCGTCAAGGCCAAGCGCGCCAAGGCCAGCCACGTCATCGACGCGCCGTTCTACCGGCAACGGCAGTTCCGCTTCGAGGCCAACGAGCTCGACCTGCTCACGCCCAGCGGCTTCGGCCTGCGCGTGGTGGCCTCCAACGAGGGCGTGGCCTACCGCTTCTATACCACGCGCACGGGAAAGACCGTCATCGATGACGAGACCGCCGACTACCACTTCGGCAGCGGGCGCCGCGCCTGGCTCTCGCCCACAACCAACGCCAAGAACCCCTACCAGATGGCCTTCCAGAACATCTACCATGACACCACGCTCGACACCGTCGACTCGCTCAGCGCTCTGCCCGCCTTCCTGCCGGCCACCGTCGACTGCGGACAGGCGAAGGTGACGCTGCTCGAGAGCGACGCACACGCCTATCCCGGCATGTGGGTCAAGGCCGACGGCAAGGGGTCGCTGCGCCCGTGCTTCGCCCCCTACCCCAAGCGCATGGACTATCATCCCTGGCGACACATGACCTACGTGGCCGACACGGAGCCTTTCATCGCCACGTCGACCGGCGCGCGCACCTATCCCTGGCGCGTGCTGCAGGTGAGCGAGAAAGACACCGACATGCCCACGGCCAACATGGTGTACGCCCTGGCGGAGCCCAACCGCATCGGCGACACGTCGTGGATCAAGCCCGGCAAGGTGAGTTGGGACTGGTGGAGCGACTGGAACCTCAAGGGCGTCGACTTCCGCGCGGGCATCAACACCGACACCTACCTTTATTATATTGACTTCGCAGCCAAGCACGGACTGGAGTATGTCATCCTCGACGAGGGCTGGTACGACTCGGCCAAGGGCGACATCATGCACCCCATCGCCGACGTGGACCTCGCGCGCCTCATCAGCCACGCCAACGAGCGCCACGTGGGCATCATCCTCTGGGCGGTGTTCAACGTCATGGACGAGCACCTCGAGGAGGCCTGCAGCCACTACGCCAAAATGGGCGTGAAGGGCTTCAAGGTCGACTTCATGGACCGCAACGACCAGACGGCGCTGGAGATGGTGGAGCGGCTGGCCGACTGCTGCGCGCGCCACCACCTCGTGCTCGACCTACACGGCATATACACTCCCACCGGCCTCAACCGCACCTATCCCAACATCCTCAACTTCGAGAGCGTGTTTGGCATGGAGGAGGTGAAATGGGGCACGCTCAAGAACGACCACCCGCGCTACGACGTCACCTTCCCCTTCATCCGCATGCAGGCGGGCAGCGTCGACTTCACGCCGGGCGCCCTGCGCAACGGCACGCGCAAGGACTGGCTCGCCTCCTACACCAAGCCCATGAGCCAGGGCACGCGTTGCCACCAGGCCGCCGAGTATGTGGTCTACGACTCGCCGCTGACCATGCTGGCCGACGTGCCCACAAGCTATGAGAGCGAGCCGCAGTTCACCCGATTCCTGGCCGCCCTGCCCACGGTGTTCGACAAGACGACGGTCATCGACGGCAAAATCGGAAGCCACATCGTGACGCTCCGCCAGAAGGGCGACACGTTCTATCTCGGCGGCATGACCTGCTGGGACGAGCGTGATGTCGACGTGGCGCTCTCGTTCCTGCCCAAGGGTGTCACCTACAAGGCCACGCTGCTCACCGACGGCGTCAACGCCGACCGCGACGCCGAGGACTACCGCCTGGCCTCACGGCAGGTGACGGGCGCCGACAGCCTGCCCATCCACATGGCGCCGGGTGGCGGCTTCGTGGTGGTCCTGGCGCCAGCCACACGCTGACAGGCAAACCGGCACAAGCCGGAGAAAGAAAACACACGAATTAACAATCATCAAAAACATAAAGACAGAGACATGAGACATTCCATCATCATGGCCTTGGCGGCAGCCGCAATGATTGCCGTCCCCGCATCGGCGCAGAAGAAGAAAAGCGCCTCGGCGGGCTATCCCATCACAC
>DAIOEQ010000279.1:0-3011 GCA_036746215.1 Prevotella sp. | reverse complement strand
CTTATGGTTATTTCACCGCTTCGTTCACTCCTGTGAAGCGATTCACGGCTTCGGTTACGGGCAATTACACGGGTAGTATGCTCGTGGGTCACTCGGCTGGTTCGGGCGTGGAGGAGCCTGTGGCTGTGAACACGCCTAAGTTTATGGAGGTGAATATGAAGTTGGCTTACGATTTCCCTATCTACAAGTATCTCACGCTTCAGGTGAATGGTGGCATTCAGAACATCACCAATTCCTACCAGAAGGACTTCGACAAAGGTTGGGACCGTGATTCCAACTACATCTATGGCCCCTCATTACCACGCAGTTACTATGTTGGAATGAAGATAAACTACTAAGACATCAAGAAAATGGCAAGCAACACGCAAAAAAGATTGACATCACGCGGTTGTCTTGCCATTTCTTCGTATATTTGCAACATGATAACACCCATTGTCCCGATAGAGGGCACACCCCCTCCCCCTACAGGCAAGCGTCCCTCGCCGAAACGACGATGGCGTCTGTTGTGGCTTGTGATATTGGTGCCGCTGGCGGTGCTGTGCTTTCTCCAGCCACACGGCGCCAATGACGAGTCTCTCACGGTGGATTACTACAACACCTCCACGTCGCTCGACGCGACGCCTCTCTCCGACTCGCTGTTGGCCCACGGCGGATGGATTGAGTACGACTCGGTGCGTTTCTCGGATGGTTCCCACGCTGTCTACCACCTCAAGAGCGCGCCCCAAAATAGCTTGATGGAGATGTTCGACGCGGATGGGAAGACCTTGGCCACCGTGTCTCGCGCCTCGGAATGTTTTGCGCAGACATGGGTCTACGGCTACGACAAGGAAGGGCGACTGACCCATGTCGCACGCTGGAAGACAGAGATGTTCGACGGTTTGGAGACCGACAGCACGGGCTTCCATCGCGACCGTGACGGCTACTTGGGGTTCCGCAAACTGATAGCGTCGCTCGACTATGCGCACCCCGACACCGCCCGCTACGCCCTCACCACCATCTCCTACG
Source organism: Prevotella sp. (assembly GCA_036746215.1). Classification (GTDB taxonomy): domain Bacteria; phylum Bacteroidota; class Bacteroidia; order Bacteroidales; family Bacteroidaceae; genus Prevotella. The sequence goes on along the minus strand of DAIOEQ010000279.1, from coordinate 2,006 downwards.
ATGACAAGGGAGACGCTGTGGAGGTGAGCGCCACCGATGGCGGACACGTTAAGGCGCCACGAGGCCACAAGTTTCGGGTGTCCGTCGAGCCTTGTCCCGACTTTTGGACCAGCGACATCAACGGGGGCACAATGGAACTGCGCATCGCCGTCGTCCCCGCGCAATGACTGGCGCAAAAGTCCATACGACAAAAAACAAGATTCATCAAGACACATAACGAGACATAACAAGACGTAACAACATTTTTCACGGCAGATGAAGCGATGGCTTAAACTCATATTGCTGACGCTGGGCATGCTGATCACCGCCCAAGCGCAAGCGCTGGCAGGCAACCGGACTTGCTCCGACGGACTGGGTGGCCATGACGACCGACGGCAAGCCACCTGGACGGCAGGCCATGAGCGCAGCCAAGCCATGCTCTCCAACGCCAACGAACTGGTGCGCCTGTGCAGCCAGAGGCCCGAGCGGCTCGTCTCGTCGCCCGACTATGTGCCCACGCATCACGGCCAGATGCGCCCCCAACATCTTTTTATCCACCAGAAATCACGTTACTGCCACTACCGCGGCCTCTCCACGGGGTTGTCGCGCCCGTTGGTGGACATGCCCCAGAGCGATTATTACGTCTATCGCCTGCGGCATTTGCTTTGTTGACAAGACACGGAGCAGAGTGGGCTCCCGCCCTCTCCCGTCCCGAGAATGACGCGCTTGGCAGCGTCCGCAGCCGCCGTCATTCCCATCCAAACATTCCTTTTCAGTGACGATAGAAGGCTACCGGACCCAACTACCAATCGCTTTCTATCGTCACAACAACCCACGATTACAACAACAAAGCAACATCAAAAAGATTATTTTATGGCAAACATCAATAGTATGGCAATGTCGGCAGACCTTGCCAAGGACCTTCGCGTGAACAAGCAAAAGTCGTTTTTCGGGCTCTCCACGACGTGGACCTACGCCCCTACAGGCAGCAAGTTGAAATCCTTCAAGTATGAGTATAGCCCCGAGGGGGGCAAGGCCGTGGAGAGCGCGATCAACGCCACGGCCGACAAGCGCGTCGACCTTTTGGCCCACTTGGAAGTGGACCACGTGTCAATGGGCAACTACATGCTCGAAGCCGTCTGCTCCAGCGACGGCCAGTTTGTGGCGTTGCGCCTCTACCAGTATCAGCAGTTGCGCTTCCAGCCCGTTTCACCGTTGTGCCTCCTCGAGGGCGATGACGCCGCCAAGGTGGCCGCCCGCTTCTGACCCGTCAAGCCGCAAGCGTGTGCCGCCCGTTGCCTGCGGTACCGCTTGCGGCTCATTTTATTATCCCAATCCGCCCTTAGCCAGCCGCTCCACGATTTCGCCCCTGTCTCATTCTGTTTCGCCATAGTCTCAATCGGCGCGAAGGTAGCGAAAAGTTGTATAATGTGCGTTAAAAACCATTTGTTTTATAGGCTTTTTATCTACATTTTCCCTATCTTTGCTGACGGAAAAACATCGCTCGAAAGAGCCAACGAGACAACCAATCTAAACATACAAAAACATATTAACTATGACAAGCAAGAACATTCCTGAAGTGAAGCTCGGCATCATTGCCGTGAGCCGCGACTGTTTCCCCATCGCCCTCTCGACGCAGCGCCGTGAGAACATTGTGAAGAGTTACAAGGGCGACCTGTACAACTGCACGACCACCGTGGAAAACGACCACGACATGGAGAAGGCCCTGACAGAAGTGAAGGCCGCCGGCTGCAACGCCCTGGTGGTGTTCCTGGGCAACTTCGGTCCGGAGACCCCCGAGACGCTCATCGCCGAGAAGTTTGACGGTCCCTGCATGTTTGTGGCCGCCGCCGAGGGCGATGGCGACATGATCAACGGTCGTGGCGACGCCTATTGCGGCATGCTCAACTGCTCCTACAACCTCGGCATGCGCCACCTGAAGGGCTATATCCCCTCCTATCCCGTGGGCACAGCCGACGACATCGCCAAGATGATGGCCGACTTCGTACCTGTGGCCCGCGTGGTGC
>DAIOEQ010000278.1:0-3033 GCA_036746215.1 Prevotella sp. | reverse complement strand
GCCGCCTGACGGCGGAGTCGGTCACTTCTTCGTCGGCGATGACCTGTGGGCGCATGTGCAGGTCAACGAGCTTCTGCACGTACTTCATCTTGGCGTCCATGGGCAACTTGAGACGGCGGAAGATGGCGGGCACCATCTTGGCGCCGATGTAGTTGTGGTTGTGAAATGTCCAGCCCAGCGCCGCATCCCAGCGCTTGCTCTTGGGCTTGCCGATGTCGTGGAGCAGCGCGGCCCAGCGCAGCCACAAGGTATGGTCGAAGAGCGGCTCGTCACCCGTCGTTTGCTGTTTGTCTTCCAGCCCGTTGAGCCGCGCGTCGTTGGCCTTGGCCTTCTGCGCGCGCACCACGTTCTCAAGCACCTCCAGCGTGTGGTTGAAGTTGTTTTTGTGGGCTCTTCCGTTGCGCGTCTCCACCACGTCGAGGGCCACCAGCTCCGGCAGGATGAGTTGCAGCAGTCCCGACTCGCGCAGGTAGTAGAACCCCGTGCTGGGATGGGGCGCGAGCATAATCTTGTTGAGTTCCTCCTCTATGCGCTCGCCACTGATGATTTTCAGTCGGTCGGCGTTGCGCGACAGGGCCTCCCGCGTCTCGTCCTCTATCTCGAAGTTGAGTTGCGTGGCAAAACGCACGCAGCGCATCATGCGCAAGGGGTCGTCGCTGAAGGTGATGTCGGGGTCGAGGGGCGTGGCGATGATGCCATCCTCCAGGTCGGCCACGCCGTTGAAGGGGTCGACAAGCTGGCCGAAGCGGTCGCGGTTGAGGCAGACCGCCATGGCGTTGATGGTGAAGTCACGTCGGTTCTGGTCATCCTCAAGGGTGCCATCCTCCACGTGGGGCTTGCGGCTGTCATGGCTGTAGCTTTCCTTACGGGCGCCCACAAACTCCACCTCGAGCGCGCCACATTTCACCTGGGCCGTGCCGAAGTTGCGAAACACGGACAGGTGGGCCTTGCGACCCAGCATCGTCTTCAGGCGCGAGGCCACCTCAATGCCACTGCCCACGACCACCACGTCGATGTCGTTGGAAGGGCGCTCCAGGAAGAGGTCGCGCACATATCCGCCCACCACGTAGCACTCCAGGTGCAGGGAGTCGGCAGCTTCCGAAATCTTGTGGAAAATGTCTTGGTCGAGTATTTGGGCCAGTTGGTCGTCGCTAAGTATCCGCATAGTTGGTTGTCCTTTTTTAAAAAGCGGTGCAAAGGTACACATTATTCGTGAGAAAACAAAATGAATGGGCGGCGCTGAACTTGGCCATCCGGCAGAATGTTTTTCCACAGTCTCACTCGGGCTTCGTCATGGAAAACAGAAACAGCCTCCGCATATTGTAAATTTTGTTGGTTACAAAACAGCATCTCCACAGATCACAAAATAGAAAGCAATTTATAATTTTTATCTCATTCGGGAATGGGAAATGAGCGTTTACGACGGACTATTTCACCTTCCGATGGAAAGAAGGTGAGCTATCGTGGTTCAATAGCTATCGTATCGTTGTCCTATCAGGCATTAACTTTGTGACGTCCAGTTACCTATCGTATCTCGACACGATACCTATCGAGTGCCCTCCCACCCAACCGTTCGGCCCCACTGGAAGCCATTTTCCGCAACATCCTGACAATCAAGCACATCCTCAAATGACAAAAACAGGACGTATTTGCGAGCCTTCTCGTACTTGTTCGTCACGACACAATTCTGAGGCCTTCGTTTGTTAATTTGTTTCAATAGGCAAACGATATAAAAAATCTTAATTGCCGCTTAAACATCGGACATGACAATTATTTTTCATACCTTTGCGCCGGCCTAAGCCAAAGGGCCACCCAAAATCACACATCACGTGAACAGACCACACACGAAAACAAGCAACATGAGAAAGCTCATCCTGCTGGCGGGCCTCATCGCCTTGGCCGCTTGCCAGCCCTCGGCAGACGATTTGGCCGAACCGTTGATGCAACGCATCGACTCGCTCTACCAGCGCCACGACTATCCGGGCACGCTCAACGCCATCCGCGAGTTGCGCGCCGACCATCCCAAGGCCATCGAGAGCCGCAAGCGAGCCTTGAAAATCTGGCAAGACGCGTCGGTCAAGATGACCCAGGACGACATCGGCCGCACCGACTCGGCCCTGCAGGCCACCCTCCAGCAGATTGGAAAAGAATCCAACCTCTACCGCAAAAACATGCTGCGCGCCCGCCGCGACTCACTGCAGATACGCTACGACGCCCTCTGCGGCACCGTGCGCGTCATCAGGCAGCGCCAACAGGAGTGAAGACCGCAACTTTTCTTGCCCTTTCCTTCGTTTTCCATAAATTAATGTGTAACTTTGCATTCGTTATGACAAACCAACAAGATACGGCCAGAGAATTTGAGGAGACCCTGGACGAGTGCCGCGACGTCTTCGCCAAGAAATTGCACGACTACGGGGCCTCATGGCGCATCATGCGCCCCTCGTCGCTCACCGACCAGCTCTTCATCAAGGCCAAGCGCATACGCACCCTTGAAATCACCAGCCAGTCGCTGGTCGGCGACGGCATCCGACCGGAATTCCTGGCACTGATCAACTATGGCATCGTGGGGCTCATACAACTCGAGCGGGGCTTTACCGACAACGTGGACATGACGGCCCAGCAGGCGCTCAGCCTCTACGACCGCCACGCCAAGGAGGCCTTCGACCTCATGAAGCGCAAGAACCACGACTACGGAGAGGCGTGGCGCACCATGCGCGTCAGTAGCTACACCGACCTCATCCTCACCAAGATAGAGCGGGTGAAGGAGCTGGAGGACCTGCACGGCCAGGCCGTCGCCTCGGAAGGCATCGACGCCAACTACATGGACATCATCAACTATGCCGTCTTCGGCGCCATCCGCCTGAAGGAAGACGCGCACGACAACAACGCCGCATGAGCACAAGCCGACCGACAGCATCCGAGATGGAAGCGGCCAACGACAGCCAGAAGGCCGCAACCGGCGTGCTGACACGCATCGTGGCCAACCTCTGTCGGCTGGTCCTCGGGGCGGTGTTTGTGTTCTCAGGGTTTGTC
>DAIOEQ010000277.1:0-3059 GCA_036746215.1 Prevotella sp. | reverse complement strand
CACCATCTCGATGCACGAGATCGGCACCGCCCTCTTCTATGAGGAGCTCCACATCTCGCGCAAGAAGGGCGCTCTCATCGAGACTGTGGCGTGCTGCGCCATTGGCGTGCTCTGCTCGCTGTCGTGTGGCGCTGCCGACATCAGCCTCTTCAGCAAGAGCTTTCTCGACTGCTGCGATTACCTGACGTCCAATATCCTCCTGCCCCTTGGCTCTTTCTTCACCTGCATTCTTGTGGGATGGGTGGTGCCCCGGCAGGTGGTGCGCGATGAGGTGAGCAACTGGGGGACGATCCACTCCGTCCTCCATAGCGTGTGGTTTTTCATTATCCGTTTCATCTCGCCCGCGTGCATCCTGTTGGTTTTCCTCCATCAGATGGGCGTCATCTGACGGCATCCTTGTCTCAACGTTTCTCATAGACTATTGGCGTGAAACCTAAAGACCTCTTCTATTTCAACCGTTCCGACCGCGCCCTTGTCGTCTTTTTCTCGCTGGTGCTGGTCGCCACCTTCGGACTTGTGGCCTATCTGGGGCGCAATGAGCCGGCTGCCGAGCGGTCGGCTGCCGACAGCCTGCAAGGCAGTTCCCTGGCCCGTCGCTATCCTGGGCGCAGCGGATACGGAGCTGGCGCCCCTGGCGGATATTATCGTCAGGACGCCTCGCGACGGGTGGAGCGCTTCCCCTTCGACCCCAACACGGCCGACAGCACCGAACTGCTGCGACTGGGCCTTCGCCCCTGGCAGGTGCGCAGCGTCTATCGTTACCGTGCCGCCGGTGGCGTCTACCGCCAGCCATCCGATTTCGCCAGGCTCTACGGGCTCACCCAGAAGGAGTATCGCGAGCTGGAGCCCTATATCCGCATTGCGCCCGACTACCAGCCGGCTGCCGACCGCTATGGCGCCAACCATGCCGCTCGCCATGACAGCCTGCGGCCCCATTATCCCGACAAGCTGCAACTCTCGGAGACCGTCGACCTCAATGCCGCCGACACCACGCTGCTGAAGCGCGTGCCTGGCATCGGACGTTACTTTGCCCGAGAGATTGTCAGTTACCGTCAGCGTCTCGGAGGTTTTTACAGTGCCGACCAGTTGCTTGAGATCGATGACTTTCCCGAGAAAGCCCTGCCTTACTTCGTTGTGCATGGCGTGACCACGAAGCTCGCTGTCAACCGCTTGACTCTCAACCAGCTCAAGCGGCATCCTTACATCAACTATTACCAAGCCAAGGCCATCGTCGATTACCGCCGACTGCGCGGACCGCTGAAGGGCCTGGGCGACCTGCGCCTGCTCAAGGACTTCACTGCCGACGACATGGAGCGTCTCAGTCACTATGCGGAGTTCTGAATCCTGTCGTCCGTGCGTCAGTCTTGGCCGTGAAAACGATAGGCTTTCATTTTGTGATTGATAGATATGGTATCATGATTTTGTAACTATCTTTCTGAATAATCGCGTGTCTCTGTAAGGTGTCAAATAGAGAGCGTTCAGTCCGTTTGGGCTGATGCAAATAGGGAAAGTCACGCAAAGAAGACTGAAAAAACGGAGAAAAACTGGGGAAAGGTGCCTTGTCGACCCTCGATACCTACCCCGTCGCGCCTCGATTCGGCGTAGATTGCTTGACGAGAAGATAGCTTTCGAGGATCGATTCGGTGCCTATCGAGAGACCAAGGACCTGGAGAAAGTTTTCAGTTTGGACCATTTCTTTGTAACATGCAGATTTTTAGTACTTTGCGTACAGTGTGAAATTTAGGCCGTATTTGGGCGCACGCCAGCCTTTTATGGTAGAGGCGCCCTTCTGTGGTAGCCACTTGTGTGTTATTTTGGCCGATAAAAACAACCGCCGTCGTCTTTCTTCCTATTCACAACGTAGTGGAGAAGTAAAAGCGAGATGGGAGGGTTTGATTTGTATAAAATAAAAGGTTTGGTGTATAAATATGACGACAGGGGGTTGTGAAATGCGGGAATATAAGCAAAATGCGCCAAAAATATGCAGAAATATTTGTCTGTTTGCATAATAAATAGTAATTTTGCAAGCACATGAAGCATAAAAATACAAGCATGAAAGTCAAGGACCGTCGCCTAAAGGCCATCAAGATGATCATTTCGAGTATGGAGATGAGTAGCCAGGAAGAAGTGCTCAATGAGTTGCACCGTGAAGGCTTCAAGCTCACCCAGGCCACTTTGAGCCGCGACATGAAGCAACTGAAGGTGGCCAAGGCAGCCTCGATGAACGGTAAGTATGTGTACGTGTTGCCCAACGAGACTATGTACCGCAGGGCTCCGAAGCCCCTGACGGTGAGTGAGATGCTTGCCAATCCGGGTTTCCTGTCCATCAATTTTTCGGGCAACATCGGTGTCATCAAGACCCGTCCGGGATATGCCAGTTCCATCGCTTACAACATCGACAACAGCCATGTGCCAGAGATTTTGGGCACCATAGCCGGAGACGACACAATCATCATCGTGATCCGCGAGGGTGTTGACTACAACGCCATCGTGGAAGGCATCAACGACATAGTAGACAAATAACAACATAGATGAAAGAAGTACAGGTGATGGTAGCCGACGAGAGTCACATCAAGTACGTCGACACCATTCTTCAGACCATTGCGGACGCCGCCAAGGTGCGCGGCACCGGCATCGCCAAGCGGTCGCCCGAGTATGTGGCCACCAAGATGCGCGAGGCCAAGGCGGTCATCGCGCTCGAGGGCGATCGTTTCGCTGGTTTCAGTTACATTGAGACGTGGGGCAACAAGCACTATGTCACCACGTCGGGCCTGATAGTCCATCCCGACTACCGCGGCATGGGCTTGGCCAAGCGCATCAAGAACCTCACGTTCACGCTGGCGCGTGTGCGCTGGCCCCACGCCAAGATATTCTCGCTCACATCCGGCTCGGCCGTGATGACCATGAACACCCAACTGGGCTATCACCCGGTGACGTTCAATGACCTCACCGACGACGAAGCCTTCTGGCGGGGTTGCCAGGGCTGCATCAACCATGACATCCTGCAGCGCACCGGCCGCAAGTTCTGCATCTGCACCGCCATGCTCTTCGACCCTGAG
>DAIOEQ010000276.1:0-3063 GCA_036746215.1 Prevotella sp. | reverse complement strand
CGCCGCCATTGACGACGGACACAGCTAATACATCAGACCTATGAGACATGCCATCCTTCTCAGTATGATATGCGTGGGCGCGCAAGCCCTCGCCGGTAACGTGGTCAGCCTCAGCGGCGCGTGGAAGGCCACCTTCGACGGTGCCACACACGAGGTGACGCTGCCGGGCTCGATGCTCACCAACAATATCGGTGACTTGCCGTCGGTCAGCACCCACTGGACGGGGTCGCTCTACGACTCTTCCTATTATTACAATCCCTACATGGAAAAGTATCGCCAGGCCGGGCACATGAAGTTCCCCTTCTTTCTCACCCCCAACCGCCACTATGTGGGGACGGTGGTCTACAGCCGCACGGTGACGGTACCCAAGGCGTGGAAGGGACGACGCGTGGAACTCTTCCTGGAGCGCCCGCACATCGAGACCACCGTCACCGTGAATGGTCGGCGGGTGGGCCACCAGATGAGCCTCAACACACCACACGTCTATGACGTGACCGACTGCTTGCAGTATGGGCGCGACAACGAGCTCACCATCACCGTCTACAACGGCATCGAGAATGTCTGCGTGGGACAGGATTCGCACAGCGTGACCGACCAGACGCAAGGCAACTGGAACGGTGTCGTGGGGCGCATGGAACTGCGCTGTACGGGCCGCCAGCCGGTGGGGCGTGTGGCCGTCTTCCCCGACATCCACCGGCAGGTGGCGCGCGTGGTGGTGCCTGAGGCCAAGGGCAAGCTGCGCTTTGAGCTCGACGGCGCGCCCGTGGCGGCCTCGCGGGAGAACGACTCCACCTATGTGGTGTCCATGGCTGGCGCCCAGTTGTGGTCTGAGTTTACGCCGCGCGTCTACCGGTTGGCCGTCTCGACGCGCGATGACACCGTGCGCACCACCTTCGGCATGCGCGAGATCACGGTCAGAGGCATGCAGGTATATCTCAATGGCGAGCCCATCTGGATACGTGGCACGGTGGGCAACTGCGACTTCCCGCTCACGGGCTTTCCCCCGACCGATGTCGACAGCTGGAGGGCGCTCTTCACCAAGTGTAAGCAGTATGGCCTCAACGCCATGCGCTTCCACAGCTATTGCCCGCCGGAGGCGGCGTTCGCCGCTGCCGACGAGGTGGGTTTCTACCTCCAGCCCGAGGGCCCCAGCTGGCCCAACCATGGTGTGAAGATGAACCGTGGCATGTATATCGACACCTACCTCATGGACGAGACCAAGCGCATGACGGCCGCCTACGGCAATCATCCGTCGTTTGTCATGATGTCGGCGGGCAATGAGCCGGCGGGCGACTGGGTGGCCTGGGGCGACCGCTGGGTGGACTACTGGAAGAAGACCGACGCGCGACGCATCTACGCCAGCTTCAACGTGGGCGGCGGATGGGCCTGGGACGGAGGCTCGCAGTATCACGCCAAGGCAGGAGCGCGCGGACTCGACTGGGACCGACACGCCCCGCAAAGCACTGACGACTACTATGAGCAACTGCTCTATCCGCGCAACTACAAGGGCAAGGAACCCAACAACTCGCCCATCATCGCCCACGAGCAGGGACAGTGGTGTGCCTTTCCCGACCTCAGCGAGCGCTCGCAGTACACGGGCGTCTACAAGGCTTACAACTTTGACATCTTCGCCGACCTGCTCCGCGACCACGGCATGGAGCAGATGGCCACCAAGTTCCTCCACTCCAGCGGCAAGCTGCAGACCCTCTGCTACAAGTATGAGATAGAGCGCAACCTGCGCACCAAGGGCTACGCCGGCTTCATGCTCCTCGCCCTCAACGACTATAGCGGGCAGGGTACCGCCCTCGTGGGGCCGCTCAACGTCTTCTTCCGCGAGAAGGGCTATGTCGACAGCACGCAGTGGCGCCAGTTCTGCAACGATGTGGTGGTCATGGCCGAGTTTCCCAAGTTTGTCTTCACCACCGGTGAGAAGGCCGAGGTGGCCGTCGATGTCTACAACGCCACGGGGGGGCGCACGCTCAGCCAGGCGCGCCTCTCCTATGCCATCTCGCCAGCGGCAGCCAGTGCCACCGTGCTCACGGCCGACCTGCCGGCGGGCAAGAGCCTGAAGGTAGCGCGCGTGCCCCTCTTCACCGACACCACGAAGCCCGGCAAGTACACACTCACGCTCACCCTCGACGAAGGACAACGCCACTACACCAACACCTACGACTACTGGGTATATCCCGCCCAGGAGGCCGAGGTTGCGCCCAAGGACATCTACATGACCGACACGCTCGACGCCAAGGCCGTCAGCACACTCAAGCGGGGTGGCAAGGTGCTCATCACCGCCGCGGGACGCGTGCGCTATGGCAACGACGTCAAGCAGCAGTACCTGCCGGTCTTCTGGAACACCAGCTGGTTCAAGATGCGCCCGCCCCACACCACAGGCGCCTACATCGACACGCGGCACCCGCTCTTCCGCGACTTTCCCACCGACGACTGGTCCAATCTCAACTGGTGGGAGCTGCTCAATCGTGCCCAGGTCATGAACCTCTCGGAACTGCCCGCCTCCTACCAGTCGCCTGTGCAGCCCATTGACACCTGGCACGTCAGCCGCAAGCTGGGCATGGTCGTCGAGGCCAACGTCATGGGCGGACGGCTGCTCATGACCACCATGGATATCACCTCCGACCTCGACCGCCGGCCCGTGGCCCGGCAGATGCGCAAGGCCATCATCAGCTACATGCAGTCTGCCGACTTCCGCCCGTCGCTGACACTCGACGAGCAGGTCATCGCCGACTTCTTCACCAAGACGGCGCCACCCGTCAACATGTACACCCACGACTCCCCCGACGAGCTCAAGCCCAAGCTCAAGTGAACGGACCTCATGGGCGCACGCGAACTTGGAGAAATATCGGGTGAGCGAGAAAAATGAGAGAAAAGATGGGGCAGTGTCAGAATTATTATGTAACTTTGCAATCCGTCACGTTGCGCCCGTGGCGAAATTGGTAGACGCGCCAGACTTAGGATCTGGTGTCTTGCGACGTGCAGGTTCGAGTCCTGTCGGGCGCACTTGAGACAATCCCAACCGCTTGAATGTGAGCGGTTGGGATTGTTCAT
>DAIOEQ010000275.1:0-3070 GCA_036746215.1 Prevotella sp. | reverse complement strand
TCCCCCTGGCCTTCTCCAAGTGTGAGAGCGAGGGCCGATACAAGAACTTCGAGCGGGCCGCCAAGAACCTCAAGACACACGCCGACGACGTCGACGTGCAGAAGGTGATGCCCTACTCCTTTGACGACACCGACCCCTACAAGACCATCGAGGGCGCCAGCTACATCCTGCAGACCTACCCCGACCACAAGCTCAAGGCCTACATCGACTCGGTGCTCGACATCATCGCGCCGGCGCAGGAGCCCGACGGCTACCTCTACACCGCGCGCACGCAAAACTACAAGCACCCGCACCCCTGGTGGAGGGCGCCGTGGCGCACTGGCAGGCCACGGGCAGCCGCAAGTTCCTCGACATCGCCATACGCTACGCCGACTGCGTGGTGAAGGAGGTGGGCCCCGCCAAGGGACAGGCTTGCGTGGTGCCCGGACACCAGATTGCCGAGATGGCGCTCTGCAAGCTCTACCTCGCCACGGGCAACAAGAAATACCTCGACGAGGCCAAGTTCTTCCTCGACTACCGCGGCAAGACGACCATCCGCCAGGAGTACTCGCAGAGCCACAAGCCCGTGGTGGAGCAAGATGAGGCTGTGGGACACGCCGTGCGCGCGGCATACATGTACGCCGGCATGGCCGACGTGGCGGCCCTCACGGGCGACACGGCTTACATCCACGCCATCGACCGCATCTGGGACAACATCGTCAGCAAGAAGCTCTACATCACGGGCGGCATCGGCGCCACCGCGTCGGGCGAGGCCTTCGGACCCAACTACTACCTGCCCAACATGAGCGCCTACTGCGAGACCTGCGCCGCCATCGGCAATGTCTACGTCAACTACCGCCTGTTCCTGCTCCACGGCGACAGCAAGTATTATGACGTGCTCGAGCGCACGCTCTACAACGGTCTCATCAGCGGTGTCAGCCTCGACGGCGGCGGCTTCTTCTATCCCAACCCGCTGCAGTCGATGGGCCAGCACCAGCGCCAGCCCTGGTTTGGCTGCGCCTGCTGCCCCAGCAACATCTGCCGCTTCATCCCCTCGCTGCCGGGCTATGTCTACGCCGTGAAGGACAACAACCTCTACGTGAACCTCTTCCTCTCCAACACGGCCACAATGAAGGTGGCGGGCAAGAGCGTCACCCTCAGCCAACAGACGGGTTATCCCTACGACGGCAACGTCACCGTGTCGGTGGTCAAGGGTAGTGGCGCCTTCGGCATGAAGATCCGCATACCGGGATGGCTCAAGAACCAGCCCGTGCCCTCCAACCTCTACGCCTACTCTGACACAAAGCGCCTCGGCTACACGGTGCTCGTCAACGGCAAGCCCGTCAGCGCCTCCGTCACCGACGACGGCTACTACACCATCAACCGCAAGTGGAAGAGCGGCGACAAGGTGCAGGTGCACTTCGACATGGAGCCGCGCACCGTGCGTGCCAACAACAAGGTGGAGGCCGACCGTGGCATGATCGAGGTGGAGCGCGGACCGCTGGTCTACTGCGCCGAGTGGCCCGACAACAACTTCGACATCAAGGAGGTGCTCGTCAACCAGGAGCCGACCTTCAAGCTCGGCACGAAGACGCTCGACGCCTTCATCCCCGAGGCCAGCAAGCAGAAGCTGCAGGACTGGCGCGGACAGACGCTCACCACGCTCACTACCGACGCACAGACACTGGCCTTCGACAAGGCGGGCAAGCTCACCACAAAGGACGTGACGCTGACGCTCATCCCCTACTACGCCTGGGCTCACCGTGGTAGCGGCGACATGACGGTGTGGCTCGCACAAGACCTGAAGGCCACCTCGCCCTCACAGCCGGCCACGCTCGCCAGCCAGAGCAAGATTGAGTCGTCCATGCGCCTGCCCTCGCTGCAGAGCATCAACGACCGCCTGGTGCCGAAGGACGCCACCGACCGTTCCATCCCCTACACCCACTGGTGGCCGAAGAACAACAGCACCGAGTGGATCAGCTACACCTTCCCCGAGGCGTCCACCGTGCAGAGCGCCACGGTCTACTGGTTCGACGACCAGCCCTGGGGCGGATGCACCGTGCCCGACAGCTGGAAAATCTACTACAAGGACGCTCAGGGACAATGGCAGCCTGTGGCCCATCCCGACGGCTACCCCGTGGAGAAGGGCGCGCCCTGCACCGTCAACTTCGACCCCGTGAAGACAACAGCCGTGAAGCTCGAGGTGAAGCTCAACGAGCGCCTCTCAGCCGGCGTCTACGAGTGGAGCGTGAAGTAAGACACACATAACTCAACCATAGGGAGACAAGACCGCCCGGCAAGGCGCTTGCCTCCTTTTTTTTTGTCTCTACTTTCTGCCCACTGCCCTCTGCGGTTCACGATGGGTAAGCCAAAAGGTTTGTCAATACTTTTCTGAAAAAAGACGCTTCTCCAAAGGGAAGCGTTTAGGGAATGAACAAGGGAGGAATAGGCAGGCTATACGTCCGGGAAGATGCTGTCAAGGGTGCGCTCGGTGAGCGGACAGCGTTTCTCATGGATTCTCACCACCTCCAAGAGCGTATGCCAGGAGACATCGAAGTCGTAACGCTGCAAGCGCGTGCTTGTCATGTCGCCATGGTGTTCGCGCAGCCATCCGCCCGCTGGCACGCCAAATCCCATGTCCGCACAGTAGGTGTAGCAACGCACAGGGAGAATATCGCCATCGCTGTAGGTGATGACTGAAAAGACACTGAAGCCCGCCAGCCACTCACGATAGTCAACGACAAGCGCCTTCCGCCCCCCAGCATGGGCGCGCCGCAACCGGACACGCTCCCAACGCACATTCTCTGCGTCGTAGTCATAGTCGTTGTACTGGCGGTAGGAGCCACACAGGTCGCTCACCGTGACACGGTCAAGCCATCCGCCACCTCGCGTCATCGCCAAGGCCGGAAGATAAATAGCACAGAAACGATTGTCCATAATAAAACAAAGTTGGGTTGAAAATCAAATGGCCATGAGCAAGGCCGTGGCAAAAGCTTTCAGTTGCTCGCGCCAAGAAGGTTCAGCGGCGAGAGACGTGTCGTCTAACTTCTGGATGATTTTGGCCTCAATGACATATCGGCTCAACCGTGCG
>DAIOEQ010000274.1:0-3079 GCA_036746215.1 Prevotella sp. | reverse complement strand
AGCCACATCCCAATAGCGATCATCTCCACATCACGACGGTGGACCTCGGCAAGGGCGAGCCCCAGCAGATTGTCTGCGGCGCACCCAATGTGGCCGCGGGCCAGAAGGTGATCGTGGCCGACCTGGGCTGCGTGCTCTACGACGGCGACAAGGAATTCACCATCAAGAAATCGAAGCTCCGCGGCGTGGAGAGCTTCGGCATGATTTGCGCCGAGGACGAGATAGGCGTCGGCACCGACCACGCGGGCATCATCGTCCTGCCCGACGACGCTGTCGTGGGAACGCCCGCCGCCGAGTACTACCATCTCGAAAGCGACTGGGTGATTGACATCGACATCACCGCCAACCGCGCCGACGCGCTGAGCCACTATGGCGTGGCGCGCGACCTCTATGCCTGGTTGGTGCAGCGCGGCCACAAGACCAGCCTCCACCGTCCCGACTGCTCGCAGTTTGCGGTCGACAACAACGACCTCCCCATTGACGTGGAGATAGAGAACACCGAGGCCTGCAAGCGCTACGCTTGCGTCAGCGTCACCGGCTGCGAGGTCAAGGAGAGCCCCAAGTGGATGCAGGAGAAGCTCACGGCCATCGGCCTGCGCCCCATCAACAACATCGTGGACATCACCAACTATATCATGATGGCCTACGGACAACCCATGCACTGCTTCGACGCCGACATGGTCACGGGCCACAAGATCGTGGTGCGCACGCAGCCCGAGGGCACCAAGTTTGTCACCCTCGACGGCGAGGAGCACATATTGGGCGAGCACGACCTGAGCATCTGCAACGCCGAGGAGCCCATGTGCATCGCCGGCATCTTCGGCGGCAAGGGCTCGGGCACCTATGAGACCACCAAGAACGTGGTGCTCGAGAGCGCCTACTTCCATCCCACGTGGATCCGCAAGAGCGCGCGCCGTCACGGCCTGTCGGCCGACGCCAGCTTCCGCTTTGAGCGCGGCGTCGACCCCAACGGCACGATCTACGCCCTGAAGCAGGCCGCCATCCTCTGCAAGGAGCTGGCCGGCGGCAAGGTCTCCATGCAGGTCAAGGATGTCTATCCCGCCCCGATGCCCGATTTCCCCGTGCGCCTCAACTATGAGTATTGCGACCGGCTGATTGGCAAGAAGCTCGGCGAGGACACCATCAAGAGCATCGCCACAAGCCTCGAGATGAAGATAACCGGCGAGGACGCCGAGGGTCTCGACCTCTTGGTGCCCGCCTACCGTGTGGACGTGAAGCGTCCCTGCGACGTGGTGGAGGACATCCTCCGTATCTACGGTTACAACAATGTGGAGATTCCCACCCAGCTGAAGTCGTCGCTCACCGTGCCCGATGAGCAGGACCGCGAGCACAAGCTGACCAACCTCGTCGGCGAGCAGCTCGTGGGATGTGGTTTCAACGAGATACTCAACAACTCGATGACGAAGACGAGCTACTACGACAAGGACGAGCTCAACGCCTACAGCTGGGCCACCACCGCCAAGGTGATGAACCCCCTGAGCGCCGACCTTGGCGTGATGCGGCAGACGTTGGTGTTCGGTGGACTGGAGTCATTGGCCCGCAACATCAACCGCAAGCGCTCCAACCTGAGGTTCTTCGAGTTGGGCAATGTCTACCACTACGCCCCCGAGAAGGACGATCACGACGCTTCCATCGTCGCCTATTCGCAGGAGAGCCACCTCGCCTTGTGGCTCACGGGCAAGCGCGTGGAAGGCTCATGGGCCCATCCCGACGAGGAGACGAGCTTCTATGAACTGAAGGCTTACGTGGAGAACATCCTCCGCCGTGTGGGCGTGCCCGCCGGCCTGGTCGTCGCCAGCAAGTCGGAGAACAACCTCTTCTCTGAGGCGCTCACACTCAAGAATCGCGGAGGCAAGGTGCTCTGCGAGTATGGCAAGCTGGCCAAGAAGGTCTGCCATGCGTGTGGCGTGGAGAAGGATGTCTACTACGCTGAGTTCAACTGGACGGCGGTGATGAAGGCCATCAAGAAGAACAAGGTGGAGTTCAAGGAACTGTCGAAGTTCCCGGCCGTCAGCCGCGACCTGGCGTTGCTCGTCGACACGGCTGTGGAGTTCGCGCAGATTGAGCAGGTAGCCCGCCAGAGCGAGAAGAAGCTGCTCAAGAAGGTGGAGCTCTTCGACGTCTACCAAGGCAAGAACCTGCCCGCCGGCAAGAAGAGTTACGCCGTCAACTTCATCCTGGAGGATGAGGAGCGCACGCTCAACGACAAGCAGATCGAGGCCATCATGCAGAAAATCATTAAAAATTTAACAAATAAACTCGGAGCCGAACTCCGATAAACAACAATTCCAATGGGAAGAGCATTTGAATATCGCAAAGCGACAAAGCTGAAGAGATGGGGTCACATGGCCCGCACGTTTACCAAACTGGGCAAGGAGATTGCCATCGCCGTGAAGGCTGGTGGCGGTGAGCCGGAGAACAATCCTCGCTTGCGTGCCATCATCGCCACGTGCAAGCGCGAGAACATGCCGAAGGACAACATCCAGCGCGCCATCAAGAATGCCATGGGCAAGGACGGCATCGCCATCTTCGTGGACGCACTGGCCGACAACACCACGCGTACCGTGGCCGACGTGCGCTCGGTGTTCAATAAGTTCAACGGCAACCTCGGCACACAGGGCTCGCTGAGCTTCCTCTTCGACCACAAGTGCGTGTTCACCTTCAAGAAGAAGGACGACACCGACATGGACGACCTCATCCTCGACTTCATCGACTATGGCGTCGATGAGGACTACGACTACGACGAGGAGACAGGCGAGATCACCATCTATGGCGACCCGACGAGCTTCGGCGACATCCAGAAGCATCTCGAGGACAACGGCTTCGAGATCACCAGCGCCGAGTTCACCCGCATCCCCACCGACCTGAAGGACGTGACGCCCGAGCAGCGCGAGACCATCGACAAGATGGTGGAGAAGCTCGAGGAGTTCGACGACGTGCAGAATGTCTACACCAACATGAAGCCCGAGGAGGAGCCCGCCGAGGAGGAATAATCCGATAGGCTAATAGATAAAAAGGCGCCGACTTTCACGTAAGAAAGTCGGCGCCTTTATTGTGT
>DAIOEQ010000273.1:0-3090 GCA_036746215.1 Prevotella sp. | reverse complement strand
ACAGACTTGAGCTTGGCCTACTCGCCAGGCGTGGCCTTCCCCTGCCTGGAAATCCAGAAGAACCCCGACGACGTCTACAAATACACCGACAAGGGCAACCTCGTGGCCGTCATCTCCAACGGCACGGCCGTCCTGGGCCTGGGAGACATAGGCGCCATGAGCGGCAAGCCCGTCATGGAGGGCAAGGGATTGCTCTTCAAGATCTACGGCGGCATCGACGTGTTCGACATCGAGGTCAACGAGAAAGACCCCGAGAAATTCTGCGAGGCCGTGGAGAAAATCGCACCGACCTTCGGCGGCATCAACCTCGAGGACATCAAGGCGCCCGAGTGCTTCTACATCGAGAACCGGCTGAAAAAGACGCTCGACATCCCCGTCATGCACGACGACCAGCACGGCACGGCCATCATCTCCGCGGCCGGACTGCTCAACGCCCTCGAGGTGGCGGGCAAGAAGATAGAGGACGCCCGCATCGTGGTCAACGGAGCCGGAGCCGCCGCCATCAGCTGCACCAAGCTCTACTGCTCGCTCGGCGCCAAGCACGAGAACATCCTGATGCTCGACTCGCGCGGCGTCATCTACAAGGGACGCGACCACGTCAACGAGCAGAAGGCCGAGTTCGCCACCACACGCACCGACATTCACACCCTGGAGGAGGCCGTCAAGGGGGCCGACGTCTTCGTGGGCCTGTCGAAGGGCAACGTGCTCTCCCAGGACATGGTGCGCTCCATGGCCGACCACCCCATCGTCTTCGCCCTGGCCAACCCCATACCCGAGATATCCTACGAGGACGCCATGGCCGCGCGACCCGACGTGCTGATGTCGACCGGACGCTCCGACTATCCCAACCAGATCAACAACGTCATCGGCTTCCCATACATCTTCCGCGGAGCCCTCGACGTACACGCGCGCGCCATCAACGAGGAGATGAAGCTCGCAGCCGTCAAGGCCATCGCACAGCTGGCCAAGATGCCCGTGCCCGAGATCGTCAACCAGGTCTACCACGTCAGCGACCTCCAGTTCGGGCCCAAGTACTTCATACCGAAGCCCGTCGACCCGCGCCTCATCACCGAGGTGTCGGCAGCCGTGGCCAAGGCCGCCATGGACAGCGGCGTGGCCCGCACGCCCGTCAAGGACTGGGGCGCCTACAAGGAACGCCTGCGCCAGATGCTCGGGCAGGAGACCAAGTTCACACGCACCCTCCACGCCACGGCAGCCATGCACCCGCAGCGCGTGGTCTTCGCCGAGGGCGGACACCCCACGATGATGAAGGCCGCCGTCAAGGCCCGCCAGGAAGGCATCTGCTACCCCATCCTCCTGGGCAACCCCGACCGACTGGACCGACTGGCCAACCGCCTGAAGCTCGACCTCACCGGCGTGGAGATCGTAGACATGCGAGCCGACAAGGAGCAGGGACGGCGCGCCACCTACGCCAAGCACCTCGCAGAGAAGCGAGCCCGCCAGGGATACACCTTCGAGGAGGCCTACGACAAGATGTACGAGCGCAACTACTTCGGCATGTCCATGGTGGAGCAGGGCGACGCCGACGCCTTCATCACGGGCCTCTACACCAAGTACAGCAACACCATCAAGGTGGCCAAGGAGGTCATAGGCATCAGCCCCGACTACAAGACCTTCGGCACGATGCACATCCTCAACACCAAGAAGGGCATCTTCTACATCGCCGACACGCTCATCAACCGCCATCCCGACGAGAGCGTGCTCTACGACGTGGCCCGGCTGGCCGCCCACTCCGTGAAGTTCTTCAACGACGACCCCGTCATGGCCATGATCAGCTACTCCAACTTCGGCACCGACGAGGTCGGCTCGCCCGTCACCGTCCACCAGGCCGTGGAGCGCCTGCAGCGCGACTATCCCGACATGGCCGTCGACGGCGAGATGCAGGTCAGCTTCGCCCTCAACAAGGAGCTGCGCGACGACAAGTACCCCTTCTCGCGGCTCAAGGGAAAGGACGTCAACACCCTCGTCTTCCCCAACATGAGCTCGGCCAACAGCTGCTACATGCTCCTCAAGGCCCTCGACCCCGACGTGGAGGTCATCGGCCCCATACAGATGGGACTCAACAAGCCCATCCACTTCACCGACTTCGAGGCCAGCGTGCAAGACGTGGTCAACATCACCGCCGTGGCCGCCATCGACGCCTACGTGGAGAAGCTCAAGGGGGGCAAGGGAGAATAAGCCCACAAGCGGAAACACAAACTTCGGGGCGACGCCAGCACACGCACGAACAGGCCGGCGCCGCCCCGTGTTTTTTCATATGAGGAGGCGAAGATCACCCGAGCCAGCGAGCCGCTCGGAGGATGGAGCATGACGGGTAAAATGAAAATGAAAGCAAAAGCAAAACCATTCATCAAATGGGTTGGCGGAAAGCAAAGACATGGCAAAGATAATTGTAAAGAATCAAACGATAAAGACGCTATCCAAAGATGGAGTCGACTACATTTGCATCACAGATATTGCAAGACAAAAGAATCCAATAGAGCCAAAAGATGTAGTAAAGAATTGGTTGCGTTCTAAAAACACCTTGGAATATCTTGGGCTTTGGGAACAGTTGAACAATCCTTCATTTAAGGGGGTCGAATTCGACCCCCTTTTGAAAGAAGCTGGCTCGAATGCATTTACGATGAGTCCAACTCGTTGGGTGGAACTTACGAACGCAGTAGGTATCATTTGCAAAAGTGGTGCAAATGGAGGAACGTATGCTCAAAGAGATATTGCCTTTAAGTTTGCGAGTTGGGTCTCTGTGGAATTCGAGTTGTATTTGATTAAGGAGTTTCAGCGATTAAAACAAGAGGAGCAAAAACAGATAGGTTGGTCTGCAAAACGCGAGTTGGCGAAAATCAATTATCGCATTCACACAGATGCAATAAAAGCGAATCTCATTCCAGCGGAGGTCACGCGTGAGCAAGCTGCCATGAAGTATGCAGATGAAGCAGATGTTCTCAACATTGCAATGTTTGGAATGACGGCGAAACAATGGCGTGAGAAAAATCCTGACAAGAAGGGTAACATTCGTGATTATGCCAGTATTAATGAGTTAATCTGCCTATCGAACATGGAGAATCTCAA
>DAIOEQ010000272.1:2007-3092 GCA_036746215.1 Prevotella sp. | reverse complement strand
CGTGTTCTTCAACCTCAGCTTCTGGTACAAGCTCATCGACAAGACCATCTGGGGTGCCTATTTCTCCGGCATTGGCGCGGTGGTGCTCATAGCCGTGGATGTAGTCTTCATACCCCGTTTCAGCTATTGGGCGTGCGCGTGGGCAGGTTTTGTGAGCTACACTGTCAGCATGGTGCTGAGTTATTTCTTCGGACAGAAATATTATCCCATCAAGTATCCGCTCAAGGACATCGCCTTCTACGTGGTCTTGGCCCTCGTGGTGTTTTTCGTGATAGACTTCTGCAACAACCACCTTGCCATGTGGCCCGCCATCGGCATCAACACGCTGCTCATCGCCGCCTTCGCCGCGGTGATAGTGAAGCGCGACTTTTGGAGTCTCGTCAAGGCGCGTCTGCGTAAATGAAACTCAAATACAAAAAACTTTATATGACCAATAAAATGAAAAAGAGGCTTCCTCTTGGCCTTTTGGCCTTGTCAATGCTCTCTCCTCTGCCCGCGATGGCCGACGAGGGCATGTGGACGCTCTACGACCTGCCGTCGCAGGTCTACCAGGCAATGTGCGGCTATGGGTTCATGCTGCCGCAAGGCGCGCTCTATTCCGATGCCAACGCCATCAAGAACAATGTCGTGAACTTCTCTGGCTACTGCTCTGGCGTGGTGGTGTCGCCCGACGGACTCGTCTTCACCAACCACCACTGTGGCTTCGAGGCCATCCGCTCTCACAGCACCACCGAGCACGACTACATGCTCAACGGCTTCGTGGCGAAGAGCTACGAGGAGGAGTTGCCAAACGAAAACATGTTCGTGTCGTTCATGAAGAGCCAGCAGGACATCACGCCGCGCTTGAAGGCACTTGGCATCGACAAGATGAACAAGAAGGCGCAGAGCCATCTCGTCGACTCGCTGAGCCAGGCCATGACCGACTCGGTGAAGAAACTCGACAAGACGCTCCACGTGGACATAGACGCCTTCTACGAGGGCAACAAGTGGTATGCCACCACTTACCAGGACTTCACCGACCTAAGGCTTGTCTTCACGGTGCCTAAGTCGATGGGCAAGTTTGGCGGCGAGACCGACAACTGGAT
>DAIOEQ010000272.1:0-1997 GCA_036746215.1 Prevotella sp. | reverse complement strand
GCCAGACTTGCGACTTCTCCGTGTTCCGTGTATATTGCGATCCCAAGACCGGCGGTCCCGCGCCTTACTCAAAGGACAACGTGCCTTACCACCCGAAGACATGGGCCAAGGTGAGCATGGACGGCTATCGTGAAGGCTCCTTCGCCATGACAGTGGGCTATCCTGGAAGCACCGAGCGATACCTCTCAAGCTATGGCATCAAGGAGATGCGCGACTGCCAGAACGACCCGAGACAGCAAGTGCGAGGCGTGAAGCAGGACGTGATGCTGCGCCACATGAGGGCCAGCGAGGCGGTGAGGATAAAATACGATTCTAAGTTCGCGCAAAGCTCCAACTACTGGAAAAACTCCATCGGGATGAACAAATGCATCGATTCCATCGGGCTCGTGAACCAGAAGCGCGCCTACGAGGAGCAGATAGCACAATGGCAAGACACTGCCAAGTATCTGGCCCACAAGGTCGACTTCCCACTCCTGGAGAAGCTCTACGCGCGTCGCAGCCGCTTGACAAAGGCCATGACGCAATGGTCGGAGACGTTCAGCAGGAGAAGCAACATAGAGTTCAACACTCGCGAGAAGGGCGACAAGGACTTCATGCCCACGGCTGTCTACAACACCATAGACAAGCGTTTCAAGGGCAACTACCGCAAGTATGTCGATTGGCTCTTCAAGAACTCACAGATGCTGAAAGGCGGCAAGCTCTATTTCGCCAGCCAGCAGTATCGCCAAGACCCGGGCGTGGCTTACGCCAAGGCCATTGACGCCGTCTACTACAAGATCAAGGGCGAAGGCGGCAAGGGTTGGTCCTTGTCCGACAGCATCGCCGTGCAAGAGCGTTATCTCTGCCAAGCCAAGGTGCAGATGGAGATGGACAAGCCACATTATTCCGATGCCAACTTCACCATGCGCTTGTCTTACGGCCAGGTGAAGCCGCTCGCCTTAGGCAACAACAAGGCCTACTACACCACGGCGAAGAGCCTGCTCGACAAGATGGCGAAGGGCGACAAGGGCGTAATCGACTATCAAGCAGAGCCTATTATGCGCACGCTCATGTCGGCAAACGATTTCGGCAAGTATGCCGACCCCGTGAGCCATACGCTCAACCTATGCTTCCTTACCAACAACGACATCACCGGCGGCAACAGCGGCTCGCCGATGTTCGATGGCAAGGGACAGCTCATCGGTCTCGCTTTCGACGGCAACTGGGACAGCCTCTCTTCCGACATCAACTTCGACACCAACCTCGCGCGTTGCATTGGCGTGGACATCAGGTACGTGGTCTACATGATTGACAAGTGGGGACATGCCGACAGATTGCTCAAAGAAATCGGCGTGGAGAAATAAAATCCAAACAAACGTTAAATATCACGGGGCGACTGTAACAAAACAGCCGCCCCGTCGTCGTCTAAGTAGAAACACGAAAATAATGGACTACAAATACATTAATCAACTTTTGAACCGCTATTGGGAGGGTGAGACCTCTCTTGAGGAGGAGGACATCCTCCGCGCGTTCTTCAGCCAGGACAATATCCCGACGGAGCTGATGCGTTATAAGCCCTTGTTCAGCTATGAGGCGACAGAGGCTAAACGTGATGTATTGGGCGATGACTTCGATGAGAAGCTCCTTGCCGCCATAGCGGAGCGCAAGCCGGTGAAGGCTCGGGTCATCTCCATGGGGCAGCGTTTCAAGCCCCTTCTCAAGGCGGCGGCCATGGTTGCCATTCTCCTCACCTTGGGCAACGCCATGCAGGTGCCGTTCTCGCGCGACTCAAGCGACCCAATCAGCAATTATGACGGTTACTACAAACCGGAGCTCGACAACGGCACCAATGTCGCAATAGGAGACAGTTCCATGATCGACACGCTGCAGCAGAGCATGGCAACGCCAGACGCGCCTGCCGCAATGCCGGTAATCAAATAACAAGATATTTCTATGCTTTCTCTATAAATCATTAAAGTAAAACAACAACAAAGGAAACTGTGAAGTTTCAATTCTCT
>DAIOEQ010000271.1:2134-3112 GCA_036746215.1 Prevotella sp. | reverse complement strand
ACCGAGATCGAGCGCAAGGACGACGGTAAGGTGGCCTTCAAGGACGAGAAGGGCGAGTGGGTCAGCATACCCGACAACACGCCCGTCAGCATGAACGTGTGGGGCTTCACGCCCGACTACTTCGAGTACAGCGACAAGTACTTCAAGGAGTTCCTCGACGCTCCCACCACCAAGACCAACCCCAAGGCCGAGTATCTCATCCCCTGGGTGGTCGACAAGCTCATCCACAGCGGCGTGGCCACCTGCGAGGTGCTCGACACCACCAGCAAGTGGTTTGGCGTGACCTACTCCGCCGACCGTCCCAGCGTCGTGGAGAAGATCCAGAAGCTCGTAGACGAGGGTGTCTACCCCGCCAAGCTGTTCTAAGCGGCCGACAAGTTTTCCAATCATAAGACGTCCCGTCTCGCGACAAGCGTGAGACGGGACTTTTTGGTTTAGGCGGGCTCTACAAGTCACCACCCTTCTACTTCTTCTTGTTCTCCTTGGCGTCGAAGCGATAGGTGAACTTCAGCTGGGCGAAGTGGGTCATGTAGTCTTCGTGCGACTCCATGCGCTGGAAGGCCGTGTAGTTGCTCGTGTAATAAGAGTCGGAGTTGAATATGTCGTCAAGATAGAGCGTCAGGCCGCATTTGTTCTTGTTGAACATATAGGTGACGCTTGCGTTGGCGAGAACCTTGTGGCCGTTCATGGCCTTCGTCTGGTAGCCGGCACGATAGTAGTCGCTCACGTTGAACCAAAACCAAAACGCTCCCAGGTGGACGTTGCCCCGAAGGCCGAGGCGATTGGTCAGCGGGTGGCTGTTGTAGGCCGCCGCATCATAGCTATAGCGGCTCCAGTTGAGCTGGTCGAAGAGCGTGAGCTGCACTTTGCTGACCTCGTAAGAGAGCTCGAGGTTGTTGTCGAGGCCCAGCCGACGCTGGTGGTTGAGCGTGGGCACGGCGGTCGACGCGCCGTTGTCGACAAGCGTCAGGAAACCAT
>DAIOEQ010000271.1:0-2124 GCA_036746215.1 Prevotella sp. | reverse complement strand
AGGCTTGCGAAGTGGTGAGGCTCAGCTTGTTCATCAGCCGGTAGTCGACGCCCAGCCCCTGGTCATAATTGACGCCCAAGGTCCACTGGTCGCCGCCCTTCACGTTCATGGGCTTTGAGGTATAGGCTCCGGTCTGCGAGTTGTAGCTGTAGAGGGTCGTCAGCGGATGGATGTCCTTGTTGTAAGAAGCGGTCAGCCCGAGCACAATCTGCTTGCGGAGCCACATGCGGTGGTAGCCGAAGGTGGTTGTGTGACTGTGGGTGCGGGCAAGACGCGCGTTGCCCATAGAGACCGACAGCGGGTCGATGGTGTTGCGGTAGTTGAAGGTGCTCACGAGGTCGGGCACGCTGGTGTTGTAGGCAAACTGGAGGTCTGCGCTGCGCACACGGCTCATCTTCAGCTTGAGGAAGACCGACGGGCTGAGCACGTGGCTGTTGCGCACGGCGAGGGTGTCGAGCAGGCCGTAGCGGTAGTCGGCGCGCTCGTGGTTGTAGGTCCAGTCAAACTTGGGCATGATCATGAGTTGCTTGCTGGGGTTGATGGTCGACTTCAGCGAGACGGTGTTGCTCCACTTCCGGATGAGGGCGTCGAGCGCGTTGGCATCGTCGGGCGTGGTGGCGTTGCCGCGGTCCACCCTTGTCTCGTCGGTGTCGGCGTAGATGCTGCGGGCGGAATGGCGGCGGCCAAAGCTCACCTGGTCGCTGATGTTGAAGTAGACCTTCTTCGTGAGCCAGTAGTCCCAGACGGCCGAGAGCGAGGTGCTCAGGTTGCGCACGCCATAGCCGAAGCGCTGCCACTGGTTCTCGCCCCTACCCTCGCGCAGGTATTCCAGCTTGCGGGTGATGTGCGTGTCTTGGTTGAGACCGCTCACCGAGGTGTTTCCGCGCAGCGAGAACGAGCCCTTCGTGCCCAGGAAGTGTTGCCAGGCGTAGTTGGTGGAGAGCTGGCGGTTGTTGCCGTCGGTGGTCTGGTAGTTGCGGTTGCGGGTGATGAGCTGGCCGAAGAGCGCGTCGCCGGCCTGGGCCGCCAGGGCCTCGGCGAGCGTATGCCGCTGGAACTGGTCGGGCGAGTAGCCATACGAGGCGCCCTCGGTCTTGTAGAGGCCACGCGTCTTCTCATAAGAGGTACTGAAACCGAAGGTGAAGGTGTTGGCCGAGTCGGCATAAGCAAAGAGGTTGCCCGAAAGCTGCGGCTTGAGGTTGTGGTTGCGGTGATAGTTGCGCGTGAGCGACAGCGTGCGCTCCTGCTCGGGGAAGAAGGTCTCCGTCGACAGGTCGTTGGAGCTCCAGCCGTCGGCGTGGCCCAAGCTGGCCGAGAGGTTGAAGTTGTTGTTGGTGAACTTCTCGGCCCCCTTGGCCTTCCAGTTGTGCTGGTAGTTGTAGGTGCCGTACTGGCTCTGGCCGTAGCCGTCGATGTTGGCGTTCATCGACGAGCGCATCGAGCGGTCGATCTTGCGGTTGATGTTGTTGGCCTGAAGATAGACCAGCATGGGGTCGTGGTCGCTGAGCTTGCTCGCGTCGAGCGCGCCCATGTAGTTTTTCGAGGTCTGGTAGGTGGCCTCCAGCCGACCATACCACTTATCGAGGAAGCCAGGCTTCACCTGGATGTCGAGCACGTGGTCCTCCTCGCCGTCGTCCTTGCCCGTGTGGCGCGCCAGCTCCGACTTGCGGTTGTAGAGCTTGAGCTTCTGCGCCACCCCGGCTGGCAGCTGGTCCACCATCTGGTCGCCGCCGAAGAGGTCCTTGCCGTTCATCATCAGGCGGATGGGCTTGCTGTTCCAGTAGAGTTTGCCGTCGCGGTGCTCCACACCCGGCAGCTTCTTGATGAGCTCGTCAAGGCGCGCGCCCTCCTTGAGCTTGAAAGCCTCGGGGTTGAAGACGATGGTGTCTCCCTTCATCGTGAAGCGGGGTATCTTGGCGCTCACCACCACCTCCTGGAGCATCAGCGCCGTGGGCTGGAGCTTGATGGTGCCCAGGTCGAGCGTGTCGCTCACTTCCTTGCCGTAGGAGTAGTCCACCTTCCGCAGGTTTTTGTAACCAATCATGCTGAAGGTGAACAGGATGCGGCCTTCCCAGTCACTACTGATGATGAAGGCACCCGTGCTGTCGGCTTGGGCCGAGTTCT
>DAIOEQ010000270.1:0-3113 GCA_036746215.1 Prevotella sp. | reverse complement strand
TTATGGTGCTTGTTCGAATGCAAAGTTAAGCATTTTTCTGAGACAAGTGAAGAAATAGCGAGGATTTTTTCTTTGTCGTCTGCGCTGCCCCTTCGACATTTCTTCGGGCACCGCAGACCACGTGGAATGAAGAGATGTCCGCCCTACTGGATGACGGCATACTCGCCAAAGAGTTGCTTCATACTGGCGGCCACCTGTGGCAACGTATGAATCTCCACCACTCCCTTGCTGGGATAGTTGTTATGATCAAACGCATTTCGGATTTGGCTCAAGATCCATCCTTGCTCTTTGCTCATCTTATTGCTATCTTGCAAGCGTTCCAAGATGGTTTTGAAGTCTATCTTGTCACACGTGATCAAGTCGGGGAAGGCCGCCATCGCCCATCGCTCGACATCGAAGACAATACTGACCACATCATGCCGGCACTGGTCATACTTGCGAAACTCTTTTTGCAAGTTCTCCTTTGAAACAGTGTCGGAGCCAACGATATCCATCAGCCGTCCCAACCGCTTGTCGTTGGCCAAGACGAAGAAGTCGCCATAGTTTTTGAGTTTCATACCCTCGGATGTGATGGTGTAGGTGTGTCCACCCTTCTCGAAGGTGAACGACATCGGCATGACCTCTGATAGCAAACCCTTATCGGCATCGGGCATCACCTCCTTCAGTTTAAAACGCTCACTATCGATGTCGGCCAACTTCACCAACATCTGCTTGGCCAAAAGAAAGAGCAAGACGTCTTGCACCTTGTGTCTGCGGATTACCTTCTCGTTTTTTTGGTATTCGTTGCGGCAGTTGTTCAGCCGCTGGTCGAGCATAAGGGTGACCTCATCCGCCGTCGCGCCACGGGTCATTCGGCTACCTGCCTGTTTCTTGGCCGCCAGCGCCTTATAGGCCTTGACACGCTGCTGGCGGTCAGCCCACAGCCTTTCACGTTCCTCCACCGTCGTGAACTGGCCAACGAGCGTTCCCTTGCCATCCGTCTCACCGATGAGCATGTCCATATAGCGATAATGGCGCTTCCACTGATAGAAAGCCTGGAAATCGTCGTGACACACACGCTTCATGTATTCGGCGATGAGATAGGTCACGTTCGCCTTGCCAAAGTCAACGTCCTTCATCTCGGGCAACGTTTTCAGGTGGCGTTTGATGTCGTCGTCAAACATCTGGCGGGGGAGCTCCACGGGCAGATCCTCGCCATACACCTCTCCCATCATGCCCATTTCCGGTTTCATCCACTTGCTTTGGTTGCGCTTCACGAAAGGCACATGTACCGAGTGCCCTTTCGCCATCTCACGCTGAAGTCCCACGAGATAGGACCGTCGCTCAGCCAGGTATCGATCATAAAACTCCACCACATCGGTAGGGATGGTTCGGGCAAACACATGGTGCAGGAACGGATGGCACACTTGTAGGTCGGAGCCCAGGAGACGGGCCCTCTCGAAGAGCTGCTTGAACCGCACTTTCTGCTCTTGCTCATTGTGGCTGTCATACACGGCAATAGCCGACTGCATGACACGATAGTTGAGCCCCGTCAACTTGTTTTGTCCATTGTCGAGCGAGGGTTGCATCCTGACGATGTCCTCAGCCAAGAAGGCCGCCAGCCGACCCGTTGAGATCTGCCTAAAACTGCGTTTGCCCATCTTGTTGGCACCTGAGCGGATGGCCCTGCGGTCTTCCTTGAGCCGTTCCTGTCTACGCAGGGTGTCGGCCAGCATGTCGTCTATAGCCGTCAGGGTGAAGGCATCTACGTCCTTGCCATGGGCACAACCATGCAGCAAGGCGCGCACTATCTGAGGCATGTCAGCCTCTGCGATGCCAAAACTGCCGATATTGTCAGCGTTTACCTTGTGGGCCGCCATGGCCTTGAAGAGACGCTGGTAGTTGTCATAGACCTTCATGATGCGCCGTTCGGTGGCCTTGCTGCCCAAAAGCATCATGTGAAAAGCCATAGCAGGCAGCTCGAGCGTGCTCATGCGACAAGCGGGCATAGATCGCCACACATAGCGTCCTTCCTTGATTGGGGGCATGTTGTCTTCAAACCTCATTTCCACCTTGTTATTCTCGAGCATGTAGTGTGTGTAGGTGTCTACCACGTAAGGGTAATGGGTTGAGTCTGCATCATCGCGCCTCACATTCTCGAAGTCGCGAATCCGGATGCCACTCTGCGCAAAGGTTCCGTCGTCTTTCCGACGCTGAGCCTCCATCTCATCGATGCGGCCAAAACCATTAATGGGCTGTTCGAGCACTCGGACACGCGTCTGCCCATCGATGCAGTGTTTGTCAGCCTTGAACAAATAGCGCAACTTTCCCAGGTTGACATGGAAGCGTATCTTATCGAACAAGCGGCCGTAGTCAATATACTGTAGCAACAGCGGTGCGAACCTGTCGGCACTACGCTTCATCAACACCTCGTTGTGGTCATCGGAGACAATACGGAAACGCGCCTGCGATGCTGGGGTGAGCGTGTCGAACAGTTCAGCCGGGCAACGCTTCACCTCGTTAAGCATGTCCATGGCCACCGAGCGAGCGCCCTTCTCTAAGTGGATGCGATCCTTGGGCAGGCGGACGCTATTGATAGCCATGGACCGCATGATGACACGACGCTCAGCCGACCGCGGGTCATAGTCGGAGAAGATAGGCAGGTGCGATAGAAAAAGGTTGATGTACTGCTTGTCAAGAAACAGGCAGATGAGTTGCGCAACGCCGACACCCGACAGGTGCTTCTTTTGGGTTTGTTGGTTATAGGTCACCATGCTGAGGAAGAAGTTATAGTTAGGAAGGGTGAGTCTCTTGCCCTTCACAATCTCTTTCTTATAGCGGTGGTCTTGCAGGAAAGCCAGGTCTGCCGTGGTGTAGCCATAGCGCTCCTTAGTGTTGCGGAGGGCTACATCGTAGTATTTGTTGATAATGATGGCCACTCGCGGCTCCACATCTTGAGCAAACCTGTTGTTGTCACTCAGTTTTTCATCCTTGTAGACCAGGTGGGTGGAGGCATCGCGGTATGTCTTCAGCACACGCAACACACTCTCGAGCGCACCTTGGATGTCCTTGGCGTTCACCTCGATCCGATTCGTATGGTTTTGCTTGTTGAAATAGGCCCTTTGGTTCTCTGC
>DAIOEQ010000269.1:0-3131 GCA_036746215.1 Prevotella sp. | reverse complement strand
CACAAATCACAAGCCATGGGAAAATACGAACTTTATATCCTGATAGCAGTTTTCGTCGTCCTGACCGTCATCATCGTCTGGATAGGCGCCAAGAGCGTCAACGACATCCGCAACCAGAAGAAACGGCGCGAGAGCAGGCGTCAGGAGTGGCAGGCCAAGATACGCGACCAGCGAGAGGGCAACGGATAACTTGCCCAAGTTTGGGACTTTCAAAAATCAAGACAATCCACATGCCGAAAAAGGGCGCATTGGCCAGCCAACAAAAGTTGGGGAGGCCAATGCGCCCTTTTTCGGCATTTTTCTGAAAGCCTTAATTGTCAGATGGTTAAGAGAACCTTCGGTTTTCCTTTGTTTTCCCTGACCCGCCAAGAGCCTCGATAGATGACCTTTCAAAGGATGAAACATGCCCTTTTGCGCCATGTTAAACGTTGAATTGCAACTTGATTCAACATCTTTCATGGCACGAAAGGGCATTTATGCGGTTTCAACAGCTTGTCTTTTTGTCCTCAAGGCTGCGAGATTCTCGCTTTCCTCCCTGATTTATGATCCAGAATGACAGGGCCGGAAGTGTTAAAATCGCTTCTGTTTCCTTGACAATTCTCACTTTTCCAGCATAGGACATGCTGTCTTGAGAGATGCTCTCAAGGCTTCACGGCCTTGATGACTATCTTGCGCTGGAGCTTGGCTTTCTTGTCGCTGACCACGACCGTGATGTCGCCCGGCTTGTCGGCTGCCTGCACGGTGACAACGAGCTTACCGCTGAAGAGCTTCATGTGAGGCTGAATGAACGATTCCAGCGAGGTGGCGTCGCCATTACAGATGGCCTTGAACGAACCCGCGCCACGCACCTCCACGTCGATGTCGTCGGTGGCCGTGGGCAGCTCCGTGCCCCGCTTGTCGAGCAGGCTCACGGTGATGTAGCTCAAGTCGGAGCCGTCGGCGTGCAACAGGGTGCGGTCGGGCTCCACCTTGAGCGCCGCGGCCTTGCCAGCCGTACGGACGGTTTGCTCGGCGGCAGGATGACCGGCTGCATCGTAGGCCACCACACGCACCTCGCCCGGCTCATAGCGCACATCGTCCCACATCAGGCGATAGCGCTTGGCACGCTCGGCCGAGAGGGCCGGCGTGGAGGCGCCGTGATCATCGGGGCGGGGTGTGGTGACCTTTCGCCGACGGCCTTGCGACTTGCCGTTGACGAAGAGCTCCGCCTCGGGGTAGTCGGTGTAGACGAAGACAGGTGTCACCTGCCCCTCGCGTCCTGGCCACGTCCAGTGGGGCAGGATGTGGAGGGTGTGTGCCTGCGTGTTCCACACCGAGCGGTAGAGGTAGTAGCGATCCTTGGGCAGTCCGGCCAGGTCGAGCATGCCAAAGTAGCTGCTGCGACTGGGCCAATAGTTGTCATAAGGGGTGGGCTCGCCCAGGTAGTCGTAGCCGGTCCAGACAAACTGGCCGATGGTGTAGTTGCGGTCTTCCATCATCATGAAGTCGACCTCGGGCAGGTTGCTCCATCCGCACCACTCCGTGTCATAGCCCGACACTTGTCCGTCGCCCTCGTCGGAGGCTATCTTGAACGTGACAGGGAACTTATAGACGCCACGCGAGCTGACCGTCGACGCCGTCTCCGACCCCAAGAGGAAGCCCTGCGGCAACTGGGAGATGCAGTCGTCGTAGCGGTGCACGCGGTAATTGAACCCGGGTATGTCCATCACCTGGGCAAAGCCCGACCGCAGGGCGTCGTCGGGACGGTCCAAGCCTTGGGTCACAGGGCGTGTGGAGTCGAGCTTATGACAGAGCTCTTGCAGATGGGCAGCCATGCCAGGCCCATCCTTGCTGCCCTGCTCGGGTATCTCGTTGCCGATGGAGTACATCACAAGACTGGGATGGTTGCGGTTGGCCACCACCAGGTGGGTGATGTCGCGGTCGCTCCATTCCTTGAAGAACTGTGCGTAACCGTTCTTACATTTCGGATAGACCCACATGTCGAAGCTCTCGGCCATGACCATCATGCCCAGCGAGTCGTAGACCTCCATCTGCATCTGCGAGGGCAGGTTGTGGGAGGTGCGGATGGCGTCGGCGCCCATGTCCTTCAGCGCCTTGACCTGGCGGATGAGCGCCGCCTTGTTGACCGCCGCGCCTAAGGGGCCGAGGTCGTGGTGAAGACATACGCCCTTGAACTTGCGCGACTGGCCATTGAGCGTGAAGCCGCGCTCCTTGCTGTAGGCGATGGTGCGTATGCCCGTCTTCATGGGGAGCTCGTCCACGACGCGACCGTCTTGCAAGAGGGCGACACGCACATCGTAGAGATGGGGTGTCTCGGGCGACCACAAACGGGGACGGGGCACCTGCAGGTCAACATGCGCCCGCCCGTTGGCGTCGACGGAGGCATGGGCAGCCTGCTCCACCCACCCTTTCGGACTGAGGATTGACACCTCCACGGCCCATCCGCCCTGGTCTCCGAGGCCCTTGACCTCGGTGTCAAACGACAGCGTGGCGGTGGTGGAGTCGGCCCGCGTGGTGCGGAGGAAGGTCTGCCACGGGTCAAGGGATGTCGCGGGCGTGACCACCAGCTTGACCGGACGGTAGAGGCCTGCGCCGGGATACCAGCGGCTGCTCTCTTCCTGATTGCGCAGGCTGACGGCTACGGTGTTGTCGCCCGCATGCAGGTAAGGGGTGACATCCACCCGGAACGGTGAGTAGCCATAAGCCCACGAGCCTGCCTTGTGGCCGTTGACATAGACCACAGGCTCCGACATGGCACCGTCAAACTCAAGTGTGGCACGCCGGCCCGAAAGGTCGCCAACGGCCAGGGACGTGACATAATAGCCGCGTCCTATCCATGGCAGGGCACCTGAGCGCCCCGACTTTTCTGTCTTCTCTGTCTCGCCATTCTGCTCGATGGCCACGGTCTGCAGGTCCCACCGCTTGTCAAACGGGCCACTGATGGCCCAATCGTGAGGTACACTGACGGGTTGCCACTGGATGCTGTCGCGGGAGAACTGCCACGAGCGCAACGTCCGCTCCTGGCGTGTCTGGGCCTGGCAGATGCCGGCGGCTGAAAGGAGCAAAAAGGTTATCAGACTTGGTTTCATGTGTTTTTATTTTAAATACGTCTTTAATGGTATGGAAAAGAT
>DAIOEQ010000268.1:0-3135 GCA_036746215.1 Prevotella sp. | reverse complement strand
AGTGTATGGCTTTCGTATTGCAACTCTTCACTCAAATCGTACCAAATTATTTTTTAACGTCACTAAACGAATGCAGTCTGACGGTCATTCTGTGAATAGCGTCCCGTTGGTCAGTGGGTCTTCGGCAAATCTCGTTGCATCCGTGTTGCGATGGGCGGGACTACAGGCTGAGCTCGATGTCGTCGCGGCAGACGCGGTCCCAGCGGAACGACCCCACCAGGTCGCGCGCAGCCACGGCGTCGGGTGTGGGCTGCAGGCCGGCCGCGTGGGCCAGGAGGCCGATGAGCTGGCGCGGTGAGTAGCGCTGGCGCAGGCACGCCATGTCGAGGCCGCGGTCGCGCTTGGAGAGGCGCTGCCCCGCCGTGTTGCAGAGCAGCGGCAGGTGGATGAAGCGCGGGGGCGTGAAGCCCAACAGCCGCGCCAGGTAGATCTGCTGGGGCGACGAGAGCAGCAGGTCGCGTCCGCGCACCACCTCCGTGACCCCCATCAGCGCGTCGTCGACCACCACGGCGAGCTGGTAGGCCCAGGCGCCGTCCTTGCGCCTGACGATGAAGTCGCCGCAATGGGTGGCGAGGTCCACGGTCTGTCGGCCGTAGTGGCCGTCGGTGAAGGTCACCACGCCCTTGCCCTCCTCGGGTACCATCAGGCGTGTGGCGGCAGGTCCCGTGCGCTCCCCGGGCCTGAGGTGGCGGCACGTGCCGGGGTAGACCACGCGTCCGTCGCTCTCGTGGGGCGCCTGCGTGGCCAGGATGTCGGCGCGCGTGCAGTAGCAGGGGTAGGTCAGGCCGCGCGCCGTGAGCTCGTCGAGATAGTGGGCGTAGATGTCGCCGCGCCGGCTCTGCCAGTAGGGTCCCTCGTCCCATGTAAGCCCCAGCCACTCCAGGTCGTCCATGATCAGGTCGGCGTAGGCGGGGTGGGAGCGTTGCGGGTCGATGTCCTCGATGCGCAGCAGCCACGTGCCGCCCTGCGCCTTGGCCGACAGCCATGAGAGCAGGGCGCTCAGCACGTTGCCCAGGTGCATGCGCCCCGTGGGCGACGGCGCAAAGCGGCCCTTGATGCTCGCCACACGTGCGGGGGTCGTCTTTGTTGTGGGCGTTGTTCCTGTTGTTTTTATTATTTTGTCTTTATTGTCTCTATTGTCGTTCATATATGGTGATGACGAATGACCTCTTGGAGTTTATGTTATATCGCGTACAATGGCACGCAGTAGAGTTGGCCCTGCTCCTTGTAGGGCAACATGGAGAACCT
The DNA here is from genome assembly GCA_036746215.1 of Prevotella sp. Classification (GTDB taxonomy): domain Bacteria; phylum Bacteroidota; class Bacteroidia; order Bacteroidales; family Bacteroidaceae; genus Prevotella. Next base: position 1,887 of record DAIOEQ010000268.1, on the reverse strand, counting down.
CACGGCGTGGAGGCCGGGGGTGTCGTGAAGCAAGGTCATTAGGGAATTTGCGCGGACATTGCCTTCAGCCTTGACTTCGATGGGCAGCAATTTCCCATGATATTGTATGACGAAGTCTATCTCTAGGCGCGAATCATCAGCCTTGTGGTAAAAGATAGGACTTATGTTACGGCTTTTCATTTCCTGCAACACATATTCCTCAGTCATGCCGCCCTTGTATTCGGAGAACATCTCGTTGCTGATGAGCACCTGGGCAGGGTCGGTGTCGACCATTGCTCCCAGCAGGCCGACATCCATGAGGTAGAGCTTGAATGCCGAGAAGTCCTCGTACACCCGAAGCGGCAGCGCGGGCTTGGTGCAACGTGGCACCTTGTAGAGGAGGCCAGAGTCGACGAGCCATTCTATGGATAGCTCGAAGTCCTTGGCGCGAGCCCCAGGCCGCAAGGCGCCATAGATGAATTTCTTGTTGTCCTTGAAAAGTTGTGAGGGGATGCTTCGCCACACCTGCTTGATGCGCTCCACCTGTTCCCTTGGAGCGTGCTTGGAGAAGTCGCGCTCATAACCTTTTAGGATTTCGGTCTGTATGCGCCGCACCTCCTGCAGGGAGCCTGTCTCAACATACCGTTTCACGGCTTCGGGCATGCCACCCACATAATAGTATTGGCGGAGAAGATTGATGTACTTGTCATGGAGAAGATTGGTGATGTCAAATTTTCGCTCGCAAAGCAGGTCGTATGCCTGTCTCTCGCCCTTGGCCAGCAGAAACTCGCCATAGTTCATCGGGTAGACGTCTATCTCGTTGACCTTGCCAACGGGATAGGACACGTTGCGATGGAGTGACAGCCCCAGCAGGGAGCCCGCCACGGCGACATGGTAGGCGGGAGCGTTCTCACAGAAATATTTCAGGGCTTCCACGGCTTCAGGAATCTCTTGCACCTCATCCAAGATGATAAGCGTGTCGCCGGGGGTGATGTCGACATGGGTGACTGCTTGGAGAGACAACAAGATGCGCTCCACGTCAAAATCCTTTTTGAAGATTTGCTCCACCATCTCATTTTTCCTGCAAATCACATACGCCTCTTTTTTATATTCGCGCTTGGCAAACTCGCGCAGTGCCCATGTCTTGCCTACCTGTCTCGCTCCATTCACAATCAATGGCTTGCGGTCAGGTCGGTTTTTCCAATCTATAAGTTGCTGTAATACAAGTCTTTCCATTGTTCCGTTACATTTTTTCGCACCTAAAACGTGGCTGGGTATACATTTTTCGGCACGTCATTTTGGCGCTTGGCCACATTTTTCCGCACCTTATCCTGCCGCAAAGATACACTTTTCCGCAGATAAAACGCCATGTGCGCCCATAATTTTCGCCATTTGTTTCCACACAAAACCATTGTGTGTGGCGCACGTCGTGCGTGAAATAACCGGACAAAATGCCTCGCAGGAAGGGCGTCGCGGCCAGCAAAAGGGGGGACGGTCCGCAAATGCGCGCTGTTTTTCGTGGTTTGTGTAAGTGGCTGTGCGTCAGAAGAATGTATGTTTTTTATGGCTCCCGGACCTTCTTTCCTCCTCCGAAGGGCTGGAAGAAGCTATCTTATCGAGCCTCGATAACTGCCTTGTCGCCTGTCGGCTGGGCGCTTGTCGTCGTGGCCTGGGTCATTTATCGTGCCTCGACAGGTGCCGAATGTCGCAGTCCGCCGTCAACGCCTCCGCGTTTTCGGGCCATTCGCCTGCCGACGGGCCGCCTCTTCGCGTGCCTATCTCCGCTAAACGCATGGCTGCCGAGAGACGTCTTTTTTCAGAAAAACGGCGACAAAAGGTGGTCAACTTTAGACAAAAACCAACCGGCCATCAACCCTGATAAACCGCTCACGCAAGCCGCAGGCGCAT
>DAIOEQ010000267.1:0-3164 GCA_036746215.1 Prevotella sp. | reverse complement strand
GACTACAATCAACACAAGACATGCGACTTTATCCATACCACTACCGTTCCCTCCTTTCCCTGGGACTGCCCATCATGATCGGGCAACTGGGCATGATCATCTTAGGCTTCGCCGACACCATGATGGTGGGCCATCACAGCACCACAGAGCTGGGCGCCGCCTCGTTTGTCAACAACATCATGAACCTCGTCATCATCACCGGGACGGGCTTCTCCTATGGCCTCACGCCCATCGTGGGCGGCCTTTTCGGACGCGGCGAACTGTCCAAGGCCGGCAACGCCCTGCGCTGCTCGCTGCTGACCAACACGCTGGCGGGCCTGCTGATGGTGGCGGCGCTGGTCATTCTCTTCTTCAACCTGGGCAACATCGGGCAACCCGAAGAACTGCTACCCTTGATGCGCCCCTACTACCTGGTGTTGCTGGCCTCGCTGCCGTTCGTCATGTTGTTCAACGCCTTCAAGCAGTTCACCGACAGCATCACCGAGACGCGCACGTCGATGTGGATCCTGCTCACCGGCAACCTCATCAACATCCTGGGCAACTACGTGCTGATCTACGGCAAGGCGGGCATGCCCGAACTGGGCGTGGTGGGCGCCGGCGTGGCCACGCTGCTCTCACGGGTGGTCATGGTGCTGATGTTCGTAGCCGTCTTCATGACGCGCAAGACGATGCGTCCCTACCGCGAAGGGTTCTTCGGCATGGGCTGGCCGCGCCCGCTGGTGCGCCGCCTGTTTGCCCTGGGCACCCCCATCGCCCTGGAGATGGGCATGGAGACGGCTTCCTTCTCGCTGTCGATCATCATGGTGGGCTGGCTCGGCACCATCGCCCTGGCCTCCCACCAGGTGATGATCACCATCTCGCAGTTCACCTTCATGGTCTACTACGGGCTGGGGGCGGCGGTGGCCGTGCGCACGAGCTACTTCAACGGACAGCATGACCACGAGAACCTGCTCCACACGGTGACGGCGGGCCTCCACGTCATGGTGGCGCTGGAGCTGTTGCTGGGCGGCATCATCTTCCTCTTGCGCAACCACATCGGCGGTTGGTTCACCGACTCGCCCGCGGTGTCGGCCACGGTGCTCACGCTCATGGTGCCTTTCTTCATCTACCAGTTTGGCGACGGCCTGCAGATCAACTACGCCAACGCGTTGCGCGGTATCGCCGACGTGAAGCCGCTCATGGTCATCGCGTTCATCGCCTTCTTCGTCATCTCCCTGCCCGTGGGCTACCTCTGCGGCTTCGTGCTCGGCTTCGGCCTGGTGGGCGTGTGGATGGCCTTCCCCTTCGGCCTCACCTCGGCCGGCGTGATGATGTGGTGGCGCTTCAGGCAGATGACGCGCCTGCCGGACCGCGAGAGGCCCGTGCGGGAAGATTGACTACATGCAACCTCGTTTTTGCGGGCTCGGAAAGATGTGTTTGCAAAATAATGATTACCTTTGCAGAAAGATTGTAAATCAGAAGAGAATGTTGAATTTAGACAATTTCTACAAGGCTCGCTATGTGCTGAGCAAGATCATCCGCCGCACCGACCTGGTGCACGCCCCCAAGATCAATCCCGAGAGTGACGTTTACCTGAAGCCCGAATGCCTGCAAAAGACTGGTTCGTTCAAGATTCGCGGCGCCTACTATAAGATTTCGCAACTCTCCGAGGAGGAGAAGAGGAAAGGCGTGATCGCTTGCTCCGCAGGCAACCACGCGCAGGGCGTCGCGCTCGGCGCCACGTCGATGGGCATCAAGTCGCTTATCTGCCTGCCCGAAGGCGCGCCCATCAGCAAGGTGGAGGCCACCAAGAAGCTCGGCGCCGAGGTGTGCCTCGTGCCGGGTGTCTACGACGACGCCTACCAGAAGGCCCTGCAGCTCCGCGATGAGCGCGGATACACCTTCATCCACCCCTTCGACGATGAGAACGTCATCGCCGGACAGGGAACCATCGGCCTGGAGCTGCTCGACCAACTGCCCGACGTGGAGGCCGTGGTGGTGCCTGTGGGCGGAGGCGGCCTCATCTCGGGCGTGGCCTACGCCATCAAGTCGCTCAACCCGCAGGTGAAGGTCTACGGCGTGCAGGCCAGCGGAGCCGCCAGCATGGTCAACAGCCTCCACGACCACAAGCAGGAGAAGCTCGCCAAGGTGTCGACCATCGCCGACGGCATCGCCGTGAAGGAGCCGGGCTCGCTCACGTTCGACGTCTGCTCACACTATGTGGACGACATCGTGACCGTCAGCGAGGACGAGATCTGCGCAGCCATCCTCCATCTCATCGAGAGCGAGAAGATGGTGGCCGAGGGAGCCGGAGCCGCCAGCGTGGCCGCCGTGATGTTCAACAAGGTGCCGGTGAGGGGCAAGAAGACCATCTGCGTGGTCAGCGGCGGCAACATCGACGTCACCATCCTCAGCCGCGTCATCAACCGCGGACTGGCCACCAGCGGGCGCATCTGCACACTCATCATCGAACTGGCCGACAAGCCCGGACAACTGCTCAAGGTCTGTGAGGTGATATCGGGCATGGGCGCCAACATCATCAGCGTGCACCACGAGCGCAACAACGACAGTAAGCGGGTCACCGACTGTGTGCTCCGCCTGACCGTGGAGACCAAGAACCAGGAGCATGTCGACGCCATCACCAAGGCGCTCACCGACAACGGCCTGAAGATACGCGACAACATTTAGTCAACTCATAAACACATATCAACTATGCAAGCAATCCACACAGAGAAGGCTCCCAAGGCCATCGGGCCTTACAGCCAAGCAATCAAGGTAGGCAACCTCGTCTTCGCGTCGGGCCAGGTGCCCATCGTGCCCGCCACAGGCGAGTTTGTCGAGGGGGGCATCCAGGAGCAGACGCGTCAGGCCCTCACCAACGCGCAGGCCATCCTCGAGGAGGCCGGCACCAGTCTCAAGAACGTCGTGAAGACCACCGTCTTCCTCTCCGACATGGCCAACTTCACAGCCATGAACGAGGTCTACGCAGAGTTCTTCACCCAGCCCTACCCCGCACGCTCGGCCGTGGCCGTGAAAGCCCTGCCCAAGGGCGCGCTGGTCGAGGTGGAGTGCATCGCCGAGCTCTAAGCCGCGCACACACCATAACACAATCAAAAAAGGCTACCGCATGCTTCCACGGAAAGCGCGCGGTGGCCTTTTTTGTTATGGGATTAAAAGACTCATGG
>DAIOEQ010000266.1:2174-3169 GCA_036746215.1 Prevotella sp. | reverse complement strand
GCCGTCCGACTATCTCGGACGGTACCACATCCATATCCTGTGTCACGCAGGCAAGGCTCGATTCTCGTTCATGGGCAACACCTACGCGATTGAGGCAGGAGACTGGGCCATTTGGCAGATGTCATCGCGGATAACCGACACTGTGTACTCACCGGATTTCGATGCCGACTTTCTGTTGGTAGGCAAGGACTTCCTTCTGGAATACAACCCTGAGAAGGAATGGGCATCAAAGGCGTTTGTGTTCATCAAGAAGAACCCCGTGTTTCATCTTGACAAGAATGGCAATGCCATGATAGAATACAACTTCATCCAGATAAAGCGCAGGATTGCTGAGTCTCATTTGTTTCAAAGGGAAATCCTCGGCAGGCAGCTTCAGATTTTCCTGCTCGACCTTTGGGAGATATACCATCAGGCCATCGACAATATCCATCCGACCGACAACAACGCGGCCCTGCTCTTCACAAGGTTCATGAACATGCTCTCCACATATTCCAAGACAGAACGCGAGGTGAATTTCTATGCCGACAAGCTTTGTGTTTCCGCCAAATACCTATCAGAGGTCGTGAAAAAGAACAGCGGGCATCCTGCCTCCTACTGGATAAATGGGTATGCCATGCAGGAAATACTCTCCCTGCTGAGACATCCCGACCTCACCCTTGCCGAGATATCCAACCAGATGAACTTCTACAATCCAGCTCACTTCACACGTTTCGTGAAGAAACAGACCGGCTGTTCTCCTTCAGAACTGAAACAGAGCAAGTGTTCAAAGACAACCATGCAATATTGATGGCATACATTTTTGATCATGCGTTGTCAAAGGTCTCAGAAGTGCCAGAGAACTTGACAGAGCGGGGATTATTAGGAAACTTGCAAATCGCACGTGAGAATACGGAGACTCAAGTTGGGGCTATTCAAGAGGTTTGCTCTATGGCTTTAGGGCAAATTGAGAGATAATCAATGAGACAGATGACTGTTGATGCCTATATATCCAATTT
>DAIOEQ010000266.1:0-2164 GCA_036746215.1 Prevotella sp. | reverse complement strand
GAGAAGAAGTACTTGGTATCAGTGACAAGTGCCTTCATGGGTTATGGGCATACTCCAAGGAGATAGGATATACGTGATAAAGAGCTTATTCTTTTGAGTCTTTCTTCATGTCTTTCCAAATCTGGTGGAAACACTTGTGCGCGAACTCAGGCTTGGTATGGCCTATGCCCCAAGGGTTCAGGTTGGAGAAATGGGTCATCGAGTCGGGTACGTAGTTGGCGAATGGCGCGAACCACATGGCCGTGTCGTAGAGCGATGGATGATCGAAAAGCACGCTCATGCCTTCCGACATGACTTTCTTCAACTTGTTGGCCTTGCCAAGCTTGTCGAGGCTTTGCCGCCAGAGATAGACCTGTGAGCCAGGACCCACTTCAGCAGGGCACACGTTGTCGCAACTCATGCAAAGCGAGCATGCCGAAACGTTGTCGGAATATAGGCGTGGGTCTTTCAGCATGCCGAGGTTGATGCCGATGGGCCCTGGTATGAAGAAAGTGTAGCTTGCGCCCGTGGAGCGACGATACACGGGGCACGTGTTCATGCAGGCTCCGCAACGAATGCATTTCAGTGTCTGCCAGTGTTCTGGGTCAGCAATGGCATCGCTTCGCCATCCGTCGAGCAACACGACGTGCATTTCGGCTCCTGGCCTTGCCTGGCGGAAATGTGAAGTGAAGGTTGTGGTGGGTTGGCCAGTGCCACAACGACAGAGAAGGCGCTGGAATACGGCAAGCGAATCGTAGTCGGGTACGAGTTTCTCGATGCCCATGGTGACAATGTGCAGTTTTGGCATCGACGTTGACATGTCGGCGTTGCCCTCATTGGTGCATACTACGATGTCACCAGTCTTGGCCACGCCGAAGTTGCAGCCAGTGAGTCCCGCTTGCGCTTCCTCAAACTCGTGGCGAAGGCTCTTGCGAGCACAGTAGGTAAGATATGTAGGGTCGCAGTTGCCTTTTTCTGTGCTTATGCCTTTCTCCTCGAAACATTGTGCCACCTCCTCCTTGGTAATGTGGATGGCAGGCATGACGATGTGTGCGGGCTTGCGATTCATGAGTTGCAAAATCCTCTCGCCAAGGTCGGTCTCTACCACGTCGATGCCGCGGCTCATGAGATAAGGGTTGAGTCCGCACTCCTCGGTGAGCATCGACTTCGACTTCACCATCTTCTTCACGTCATGGCTTTTGAGTATGCCGTAGACTGTCTCGTTGAGCTCCTCGGCATCCTTTGCCCAATGTACTATCACGCCTCGGCTCTCCAGTTGCGAAGAGAACTGTTCGAGATAGTCGGCGAGATGTGTTATGGTATGCTTCTTTATTTGTGAGGCGTGGTCGCGTAGCGACTCCCACTCCGGCAGACCGTGCATCATGCGGTCGTGACCCTGACGCACGCCCCAGAACGTGGTGTCGTGGCGCGTCACCTTATCATGATTCTTAAGAATCTCTTTCGCTCTTCTTGAATGCTCTGTGCTCATAATCCTGCTGCTAATATCTCCGCTACATGAATAAACTTGATGTTCTTATGTTCCTTCTTCGCTATGCCTTGCATATGCATGAGGCATGACGAGTCTGGGCCAGTGATGTATTCGGCTCCTGTCGCCATGTGACGCATGATCTTGTCTTCGCCCATCCTGATAGATACATCGGGTTCTTCCACGGAGAACATGCCGCCGAAACCGCAACATTCGTCCTTGCGGTCTGGTTCGAAAACCGTAATGCCATCTTTCAGTTTAAGAAGGTCGACAATCTTATTATACGAAGGAATGTTTCTCTCTGATGGCGCAGACAGGTTGAGCTCCCTGACACCGTGGCAACTGTTGTGCACGCTGACGGCGTGGGGAAATGCCCCGGGTAGTTCTTTTATCTTCAGCACGTCGTGGAGAAATTCCACTATGTCCATCGTCTTCTTAGGCACCGTGAAGTGCTTGTTGCCGCATTGGTGCAGGTTGGGATAGTAAAGTCTCACGTAGGCGGCACACGACGCGGATGGAGCCACGACATAATCAAAATCCTTGAACAGGGCCTCGAACTTGTCGGCGAGAGGCTTCACCATCTTCTCAAAGCCAGCGTTGCCCATGGGCTGGCCGCAGCAAGTTTGCTTCTCGGGATAGATGACATCGATGCCGAAATGTCGCAGTAGTTTGTATGTGGCAACGCCAACCGAGGGGTAG
>DAIOEQ010000265.1:2500-3212 GCA_036746215.1 Prevotella sp. | reverse complement strand
GGGACAACGGCAACCACGGAGACGCCTGGACGCAGGTTGGAAACACCAGGCATCAGACTGCGAAAAAGGGCTACAAAACCTTTCTTGAGACGGTCTCATCTGCCAGCGCAAGGTCGGTCGAGCCCAAACACGCGCTAATTTTCACGTTTTGCATAAACTGCTAAAGGTCAACATCTTACCATGATTTCTCACGAGCAAAGGTCATGCAATCCATAAGAGTGCTGGAGAAAGCTATCGAATCGTGAGGCGAGAGCTTAGAGATGGAGACGGGATCAATCGCCTATCATGCGACTATCAGCCAGCTTTCGCCGCTCGATTCGGCAGCTTTCGCCGCTGGAAAGCCAAGCGCATCACCTTTCCAACGGGAAATACCCGCCCGCGAGCAGGCAAGATCGCGCTCTTGACGAGCCAGAAGGCTTCCTGCGGAGAGGCTTGTTTTTTCAGAATAATTCAGACAAGACGTTCCTTGCTGAAGTTTCTCTAACCTTGCGGAAGATTGCGACAAAGTCGCATAAGATGCGGATTTTGGCAAGACGGACAAAGCCGAGCGCAACCGCTTGCACATGGAATAATGGAACCAAACAGGGCCCTGCTCGACAAATCCGAACAGGGCCCCGCTCAATCAGTCCGCGTGGAGCTCAATAGAACTTGAAGTAACGGCGGGCGTTATTATAAGAGATGTCCTCCACCATGCGGGCCAGCGTGTCGTGGT
>DAIOEQ010000265.1:421-2470 GCA_036746215.1 Prevotella sp. | reverse complement strand
AATCTCGACAGCAAGCCCAGCACAGAGAGGGCGTTCATCTGGCGTGTCATGCCGTCAAGTTGGTCGTTGAACCACCAGCCGGAGCCAAACTGGATCTTGCCGGGGGTGACGCCGTCCTGGAAGTTGCCGAGCATGGTGGCTATCATCTCATTGGCACAGGGGTTGAGCGTATAGAGGATGGTGCGCGTCAGCTTGCCCTCCTCGTTGAGCTCATCGAGGAAATGGCTCATGGCGCGGGCGGTGTTGAACTCGCCAATGGAGTCGAAGCCTGTGTCGGGGCCCAACTGCTTGAACATCCGCGTGTTGTTGTCGCGGATGGCGCCATAGTGATACTGCTGCGTCCAGTCGGCGTCGCTATCCATCTCGCCACACATACGGAGGAAAGCGTGTTTGTACTGGCGCACCTCCAGGTCGGCCAGCTGCTGGCCACGGAGCGCCTTCTCGAAGATGGTCTCAATCTGCGAGTCGGTGTAAGGGTCGTCATAAAACTCCTCCACGCCGTGGTCCGACAACTTGCATCCGTTGGCCGCAAAGAAGTCGTGGCGACGTTGCAAGGCGTCGACCATGTGGGCAAACGAGTCGACCTCCACGCAGCTCACCTCGCCCAGCTTGCCCATGTACTCGGCAAAGCCTGGCTTCTCGATATTCATGGCCTTGTCGGGGCGCCAGGCCGGTATCATCTTGACCTCGAAACCACTGTCGCGAGTCACCTTGTGCCAATGGAGGTCATCCACGGGGTCGTCGGTGGTGCAGACACACTCCACGTGGTAACGGCGCATCAGGCCGCGGGCGCTATACTCGGGCAGCTTGAGCTTCTCGTTGCACTCGTCATAGATGTCGCGGGCGGTGGCCGGGCTCAGGAGCTTGGTGATGCCGAAGGCAGTCTTCAGCTCCAGGTGGGTCCAGTGGTAGAGCGGGTTACGGAAGGTGTAGGGTACGGTCTCAGCCCACTTCTCAAACTTCTCCCAGTCGCTCGTCTCGTCGCCCGTGCAGTATTTCTCGGGCACACCGTTGGTGCGCATGGCGCGCCACTTATAGTGGTCGCCGCCCAGCCACAACTCGGTGATGCTGCGAAACTGATGGTCCTCAGCCACCATCTGCGGCACCAGGTGGCAATGGTAGTCGATGATGGGCATCTTGGCCGCGTGATTGTGAAACAAGTCCTGCGCCGTCGCGGTCTCGAGCAGGAAGTTTTCGTCCATAAACGCTTTCATTCTCTGATTGGGTTTGTTTGTTTTTTTTGATTTGTTAGTGCAAAAATAGCATAAATCTTTGGAATATCATGTCTTTTAACTAATTTTGCACTAAAGATAGCAAACTGATGAACAAAGTATTACTGATTTACACCGGAGGAACCATCGGAATGGGACATAACGCGCAGACGGGCGCGCTGGAACCGCTTGATTTCAACCACCTTGTGGACTCCATGCCCGAATTCCGACAGATCAAGGCTCAAATAGACGTCTACCAGTTTACGCCTCCCATCGACTCGAGCGACATCTCACCGGAGAGGTGGGCCTATCTCGTGCGCATCATCTCGCGCAACTACAACAATTATGACGGCTTTGTCATCCTCCACGGCACAGACACCATGGCCTACACGGCCTCGGCCCTGTCGTTCATGCTGGGCAACCTCACGAAGCCCGTCATCCTCACGGGTTCGCAACTGCCCATCGGCCAACTTCGCACCGACGGCAAGGAGAACCTGGTGACAAGCATCGAGCTGGCCTCCATGAAGAACGCGGACGGACACGCCATCATACCGGAGGTGTGCATCTACTTCAGCGGGCGGCTGTTGCGCGGCAACCGGGCGACCAAGATCAACGCGGACGGCTTCTATGCATTCGAGTCATTCAACTATCCGCACCTGTGTGACGCGGGGGTCAACTTCACGTTCCACACCCATCACGTGCTCCAGCCCGACTTCACCAAGCCGCTCTCGCCCCACCTGGCCATGGACAACAACGTGGTGGTGCTGAGCCTGTTTCCCGGCATCCAGGAGAACATCATCCGCGGCGTGCTTGGCATCGAGAACCTGCGGAGCATCGT
>DAIOEQ010000265.1:0-364 GCA_036746215.1 Prevotella sp. | reverse complement strand
ACCTTCGGCAGCGGCAACGCGCCCCAGCAACCCTGGTTTCTGCGCCTCTTGAAGAAAGCGTCGGAACGGGGCGTGCTCATCGTAAACATCAGCCAATGTGTGGCGGGAACGGTGGAAATGAAGCGTTATGGGGCGGGCTACCAGTTGCAAGACATCGGGGTAGTCTCGGGCTACGACTCGACCGTGGAGGCCGCCGTGACCAAGCTGATGTACCTCCAGGCCTGCTACAACGACACAAACATCATCCGGAAGCTGATGAACGAGTCGATCGCCGGGGAAATCTCCCTTTGACACGGAAAGAAAATGCAGGGGAGGGAAAACAAAGCCCGATATGCGGAAACAAAAAAAGTCGCAAGGTTACTAC
>DAIOEQ010000264.1:1046-3231 GCA_036746215.1 Prevotella sp. | reverse complement strand
GTTGGGATGTCATGATGTTCTTGAACAGGGATTTCAAACGCTTAGGGCTACGCCCCGCACCCGCCGCGTCATCGTCGGGCTGCGTGATTTGCGCCACGCGGATGAGCGTCAGCTCCACCAGCAGGCGCTTATTGCTGCTCTGCCGGTAGTTCACGTCACACTCGTTCATGATGCGCAGGGCCTTGTAGAGGAAGGGCAACGGGCACTTCTTGGCTTGCTCCTGGTAGCGCTGGCGCTGGGTGTCGCTGGTCTCCAGCAGGGGCAGGGTCTGCTCGTCGCGTGCCATCATCACGTTGCGCACGTGGGAGGCCAGCCCGTTGATGAGGTTGCCGCCGTCGAAGCCCTTGGCGATGATGTTGTTGAGCAACACCATGATGTCGCTCACCTTGTTGGCAAGCGACAGGTCGATGATGCGGAAGTAGTTGTCGGCGTCGAGCACGTTGAGGTCTTCTATCACCTTGTCGTAGGTGATGTTGCCCTGGCAAAAGCTACTCACCTGGTCGAAGATCGACAAGGCGTCGCGCATGCCGCCGTCAGCCTTCTCGGCGATCACGTTGAGCGCTTCCTCCTCGTAGGTGATGCCCTCCTTGGCCGCCACCATCTTCAGGTGGCCGATGATCTTGGGCACCGTCATGCGCTCAAAGTCATAGATTTGGCAGCGAGAGAGGATGGTGGGCAGGATTTTGTGCTTCTCCGTGGTGGCGAGGATGAAGATGACGTGCTGTGGGGGCTCCTCCAGGGTCTTCAGGAACGCGTTGAAAGCCGCCTGCGAGAGCATGTGGACCTCATCGATGATAAACACCTTGTACTTGCCCACCTGGGGCGGTATCAGGGTCTGCTCCATGAGGGTCTTGATGTTTTCCACGGAGTTGTTGCTGGCGGCGTCGAGCTCGAAGATGTTCATCGAGCGGCCCTCGTTGAACGCCTTGCAGTTCTCACACTCATTGCAAGCCTCGCCGTCGGCGGAGGGCGACGAGCAGTTGATGGCCTTGGCGAAGATGCGGGCGCAGGTGGTCTTGCCGACACCTCGCGGACCGCAGAACAGGTATGCGTGGGCCAGCTTGCCGCTCTTCACGGCGTTCTTCAGCGTGGTGGTCAGGGCTTCCTGGCCCACCACCGACGAGAACGTCATCGGGCGGTACTTGCGGGCCGAGACGATGTAGTTGTCAGTCATGTGTAGTCTGGTGGTTTGTCTTTGCAAAGTTAGTGCAATTTGCAGGAAGCGCAAAACAAAAAACTTGATTTCTTTTGCTTTTTTCACCGATTTGCATTAACTTTGCAACAACTTACATCAAAGGGAATGAGTGCCAAGATCAATGTCTTTTTGAGTCTCCTGTCCCGCTACAAATACATCATTACTATTGTGGTGGGGGTGGCTGTCGTCGGCTTTATCGATGACAACAGCCTGTTGCGCCGCTTCAAGTATGACTTGCAGATCAGTGAGTTGCGTGACGAGATCAAGGCTTACAACCAGAAGAACGAGGCTATCGTCAGGCAGTTGCGCGCCGTGCAGCGCAACCCCAAGGCCATTGAGAAGATTGCGCGTGAGCGCTACTTCATGAAGGCCGACGACGAGGACATCTTCGTGCTCAGCACGGACCGCCAGCCCGATGCCGAAACTGGTGCGCCGCTTCATCGAGCAAATGCGCATCAAGTTGGCTCCCGATGCCGACGGCCAGCCCGATAACAGCGACTACGATGAAACAGCTCAGTAAAATCCAAACCATTGTCTTTCTCCTTGGCGGCGCGCTGATGGTCATCGGCGCCGGTTGCTTCGCCTTCATGTGGCTGCAGCAGACCGTCTGTTGGGTGTTCCTCGTGGGCACCGTCCTGTTCTCCGTCATGCAGATGATGCAGACCTATGAGGGAACGGAACTGACCATCAAGCGCCTGAAGCACATCCAAAGCTTGGCCGACATCCTTTTCGTCGTGGCCGGCATCCTGATGGTCGACACCGCGTGGGGATTTTTCAGACCCTTGTTCTCGGATGTCTTCACCTATTTCAATTATGTCTATAACAAGTGGGTCGTCGTGTTGCTCGTTGCCGCCGTCGTGGAGGTCTACACCATGCACAGGCTCGACCATGAACTTTCCAAAAAAAACATAAAAGAGTAGGCGATACATTTAAATTGCATAAATTTTTTTTCGCACCTCGCAAATACATATTATCTTTGTGTTGCTTGAA
>DAIOEQ010000264.1:0-1036 GCA_036746215.1 Prevotella sp. | reverse complement strand
AATGTTTTTATGAATAAAGTCTTGTATGCGATAGCCAGCTTATTGGCTCTCACCTCTTGTGCCAACACTTTCGACATCACGGGCACGACGAACGTGTCAACGCTCGACGGGCAGAAACTGTACTTGAAAGTGTTCAAGGACACAACTCTGAAGAACCTCGACTCGTGCGACGTGGTGCATGGACAGTTCCAGTTTGAGGGATCCATAGACTCTGTGCGGGTGGCCACCATCTACCTCAACGAGAACAGTGGGCTGCCCGTGGTGCTTGAGAGCGGTGACATTCAGGTCAAGATAGACAACATGCAAGAGAGTGTCACGGGAACGCCCCTCAACGACGCGCTCTCGGCTTTCAGAAGCAAGTTCACGCAACTCACCAACCAGAGCATGGAGCTCGTGCACAAGCATGACCAGGCCATCATGAACGGCAGCGACATGAACGTCGTCAACGCGCGGCTGGCGCGTGAGAACGAGGAAATCAACGCCAAGATGGACAAGCTCGTCACGTCCTTTGTCACAGAGAACTTCGACAACGTATTGGGACCCTATGTGTTCATCAACACGTGTGTCAACCGATATGAGGTACCCATGCTCGACGCGTGGATAGAAGACATCATGAGCAAGGCCACCGACAAGTTCAAGAACAACCCGCAGGTGAAGGAGTACTATCAAGCCGCCCAGGAGAACCAAAACATCATGAATGGCATGAAGGATGTGCCGGCGCAGGCGCCAGCACAGCAGGTGGCGCCTCCGCAAGACGGTCCCACGCCCAACCAGATGGCGGCCCCGCAGGGACAGCCGGGCGAGGCTCCCGCCCAGGCGGAATAATCATTCATGGCGGCCCCAGGCCAAACGTTGTGACAAGCCATGCCGAGAAAGCGCTGGCGAGGGCCGCAGAAACCCATTTCAGACGATGAGAACAATCATTGAGGGAGGACAGGTCGTCAATGAGGGCGAGACTTTTGAAGGCTCCATAATCATTGAGGATGACCGCATCACCGAGGTCGTGAGAGGAAAAGACACGCCCCGTGGCATCTAT
>DAIOEQ010000263.1:0-3244 GCA_036746215.1 Prevotella sp. | reverse complement strand
AATCAGAAAGTGGATTTTCTTTGCGCCGTCCTTGCCCTATATTATAGTAGGTGGGGATAAGGCTTTGATGGTCATGAATTCCCTGACGCTTGAGCTTCTCATAAATAATATATGTCATGCAAGAGAAAGTACATTCAGCCGCAGGGCTCATCGAACTGGTCAACAGGATAGGCATCCTTCCGTTGTTGCGGATGGGTATTGTGGGATGGTCGGCTGAAGAGCGCGTCGACGACGATTGCCAGTATGTGGCTTTGCCTGATGGTGGCTGGGAGTGGCCGTTGTGGGACTGGAAGGGGTCCGTCATAAGAGAGTCGGGTTGTGCCTATGGCAAGTTCTTTTTGAAGAAGGCTGCGTTCGTCAGTCGGGAATGGTGGCCCCACTTGTGCAACTATCGGCGGCACTTGCATCCCTATCCCGCCGAGGGGACAATAGAGGAGACTATCCTCGAGATACTGAAGACCAATGGCAGTATGACCACTCGCGAACTGCGCCGCGCTTGTGGCTTCACCGAGGCCAAGATGCGTGGCAAGTTTGACACGTTTGTCTCCCGCCTTCAGATGCAGACCTACATCGTTACCGAAGACTTTGTTTATCCCCATGACAAGCATGGCAAGGAGTATGGCTGGGGCTGGTCGTTGCTCACCACGCCGGAGAGTCTCTTCGGGCGTGACGCTTGCCAGGCTGATTGCTCACCCGAAGAGTCGAAAGCCTTACTGGTGAACCATCTGCGGGAGATTATCCCCCGGTGTGACAATGACGAGTGTTGTGTTGCGTTACTGAACCGAATGAGTTAGCCCATGTCGAAGGTCAGGAAATACCGTTGCGTGAAGTGTGGCTACACCACCGATGTTTATGAGGGCCGGGGTTTCATGGGCCAGCGCATCGTCAACATGACTTGCCCCGATTGCCAGTCGGTGGTGCCCTTGGTGGTCGGTGGCGTCATTGGCGATGTGGCCCACAGTTTCAGTTCGCTGGTGGGACGCCTGTGCCTGCGGTGTGGCTCCGACCGCATCCGTGAGTGGGACATGCGCACCTGCCCGAAGTGTGGTGGCACAATGATGCCCACGGGCGACCAGGGTTTTTGGACTTGATGGGGTAGGACCTTTATTAAGACAACCTTTACAACAGAGACAACCCAAACAACCTTTATGCTTGCCGTATATGCGTGAGTTATATTTGTTGTATGGGTTGTCTTTGTTTTTTTATATTATGTCTCTATGGTTGTTCATATCATATATTTATGAACAGTTACTTATCTTTTGTTTTTCTTCAGATAGACCAGTATGATGGTCAATAGGCTGATGCCAGTAGTCCAGGAGATGAGCGCGCAGGGAATGGTGCCCAGACGCTGGGTGAAGCCCGCCACGATGAAAGTCACAAACGAGACGGAAGCCACGGTGAGGGCGTAGGGCAACTGGGACGACACATGGTGCACGTGTTTGCAGGCCGCGCCGGCACTCGCCATGATGGTCGTGTCGGAGATGGGCGATATGTGGTCTCCGCAGACGGCGCCCGCCATGCACGCTGATATGGAGATGACCCTGAGCGGTGCTGCTGCGGGGAACACCGCCACACAGATGGGAATGAGGATGCCGAAGGTGCCCCAGGAGGTGCCAGTGGCGAAGGCCAGGAGGGCTGCAACAACAAAGATGATGGCCGGGAGGAGCATCTGCAGCCGGCCCGCGCTACCCGCCACGACGTCGGCCACATAGGTGGCTGCGCCCAGTGAGTCGGTCATGCTCTTGAGCGTCCATGCCAATGTGAGGATGAGGATGGCGGGCACCATGGCCTCGAAGCCCTTGATGAGGCTGCTCATGGCCTCGTCGAATGGCAATGTCTTGCGCAGGGTGAACAGCGCCACGGAGAGTATCAAGGCACCGAGCGACCCAATGACGAGCCCCACGGAGGCGTTGCTGGCGGCAAAAGATGACACGAAATCGTGATACGAGCCGCTCTCGGCGTCAAAGAAGCCACCCGAGTAGACCATGCCAATGGTACACAACACGATGAGCAACAGGATGGGGATGACCAAGTCGCTGACCGTTCCGCGGCTGGTGGTCCTGCCTGGTTGGCTGGCGCCCACGCCGTGTTCAGCGAGGTGGAGCTTGGTGTCGCTCACCTCGTCAAGGCGACCGCCATGAGTGTGTTCGTACCATTCGCGCCACCGGGCGTCATACTTGCTCATTGACTTGAAGTCGAAACCGATGAAGACGATGGCAAACATGAACAGGATGGTGAACAGCGCATAGAAGTTGAAGGGTATGGCCTTGCAGAAAAGTGCCAGTCCGTTCTCGTCGCCCGTGACGAAGCCCGACACCGCCGCCGCCCAACTGGAGATGGGGGATATGACGCAAACGGGTGCCGCCGTGGAGTCGATGAGATAGGCTAACTTTTCCTTGGTCACGCCGTGTCGCTGTGTGATGGGGCGCATCACCGAGCCCACGGTGAGACAGTTGAAATAGTCGTCGATGAAGATGAGAATGCCCAAAAGGATGGTGGCCACTTGCGCTCCGCGCTTGGTCTTGACATGCTTGGAGGCCCACAGGCCGAAGGCTGCTGATCCGCCCGCCTTGTTCATGAGTGAGACGATGGCGCTCAGCACCACGAGGAAAACCAGTATACCCACGTTCCAGGGGTCGGAGAGACAGTGGATGAGGCCATATTGTTTGGCGTCGGCGCCGCTGCCCGTCGTGTCGTTGAGCAGGTGTGCGAGAAAGCCCTCGAAGCCTGACCCCATGGAGAAACTGTATTGGGCGGCCCCGAGCATGATGCCGATGAAGAGCGATGAGTAGACCTCCTTGGTCTTCAGCGCCAAGGCGATGGCCACGATGGGCGGCAGAAGGGACCAGCAAGTCCCGATCATATTGTAGTCCATGCAGTGTTTGTGTAGTGTGCAGTGTTTGTGTGGTCACAAGAAGTCCCCACAAAGGTCGCTCCCAGGTATGGACAACCTTTGTGGGGACAATGTGTTATTGTCTGTTCTGATTACTTGACGCTTACCTTCAAAGGCGTTCTCACGGCTTGTGCCTCCTGGCTGAGCAGGGCTTTCCATGCGTTGAAGTCATGAATGCCCTCGGCCTTGTTGCCGTCCCATCCCGAACCGAAATAATAGGTGAAGGATGAGCCGGGCTTTAATGTCGTCTTGGCGAGGATGTGACCCGTGGCGATGCCGTTGGGCCGTGCCTGGAAGAAGGTGGTGATGTTTCTCTGCGGGAAGAGCAGGCCGATGTAGATGTGGCCCATC
>DAIOEQ010000262.1:0-3285 GCA_036746215.1 Prevotella sp. | reverse complement strand
CCCCCGCCAAGTCCTCGCTTTGTCGCCGAAAAGGGCAGTCGCGAGCACAGGGCGGGGGCGGAAAGAGAGATTTCTTGCGGGATTGTTGAGGCGTCAGATCATGAAGCCCAACGACAGGCTGTGGAACTTGGGCCCGTACTCCGTGTTGAGGATGTCGCACGGGTTATACTTCACATAGAGGTTTATCCACGGGTTGATGAACGTGGCCATGAGATCCACCGTGGGGGTGTTGGTGTGCAGGTCTTTGCAGGTCTGCTTGTATTTCTTCCCGTCGAGGCGGTAGCGCGTCTTGATGGACGAGTGGGAGGTGCAGTCGAGGACAGCGCCCACGGAGAAGCCCCAGCCTCGCTTCTCATAGCTGTACATGACGGGGAAGATGAGACTGAATGTCTTGACGCGCGAGAACTTCGGGTCGACGGCGTCGCCGAGAGGCTCCACCGACACCGTGCCATTGTCGGCCTTGACAAACTGTCGGCGTGAGGTCATGCGGTAGTTCTTCCACTCCACGCCAAAGCCCACAGACAGACGGTGGCCGTTGCGCCAGGGATGCACACCCCAGTCG
Organism: Prevotella sp.; assembly: GCA_036746215.1. Lineage (GTDB taxonomy): Bacteria > Bacteroidota > Bacteroidia > Bacteroidales > Bacteroidaceae > Prevotella. The sequence continues at coordinate 2,723 of DAIOEQ010000262.1, read as the reverse complement.
AGGTAGGTCCCGATGTCGGCGCCGCTCCCGAGGTCGGTTTTCACCACGCCGTTGCTGCCCGTCGCGCCGTTGAAACCGATGAAGAAGTGGAGCTCGGAGTCGTAGCGGGGCTGGCGACGGCTCTTGTTGAGTTTGCCGGCGATGTTGAAGTTGAAGAGGCTGCCGACCGACGAACTCTCATAGTTGCCGTCGGTGTTGCGCAAGGTGGTCTCGTAGTGGTAGCCGGGGCGGCTCTCGGTGCCGCTCACCTCCACGCGGAGCAATGAGTCGTTGCTTACGATGGTCACCTTTTGTGCCTTGGTCACGGTCACGGTGTCGCCCGGCTCGGCGGCATGTGCGAGGGTTGCGACCATCATGGCCGCCATGAGAATGAGTTTTTTCATGATTATCTTGTTTTTTACTTGTTGATCATTTTGTTGAGTTCGCTGAGGCTTTTCACTGGGCCTTCCATGTAGATTGCGGTGATGGCATACTGGTTGTTGCCCTCCTTGGTGCAGACGAGGCTGACGTATCGGTTGTTGTCACCTTGTGACTTGAGCTTGAAGGCGATGGAGGTTCGCTTCTCCGAGCGCTTCTGCACCGAAGAGGTGTGCTTGTCGGCGCGCATGTCTTGCTCCACGGCCTCGATGCATTGGCTGCGCTCCCAGCGGTTGGCGACGAAGCGCGCGCTGCGGTAGTAGTTGAGCCCGTACTTGCTGAGGGCCCGTCCCTTCACCTTGGTCACCACCATGCGGTCGAGTGGCACCACCTTGCCGTCGAAGATCTGGCTCACCTTCAGGCTGGCCGACTGTGCGCTGGCGGTTGTCACCACCATCATCAGCAACATGGAAATGATGAGTTTTAGTTTCATGTCGTATAGGGTTTTTAATATTGTGCGAATGCGTCTTTCAGTTCGGCGCCCACGTTGGGCGCGCTGCTTTGGGCGTCGCTGAGTGTGCGGTTGACCTCGCGCATCACCGCCTCGCGGTTGTCTTGGCGCTGTCCGTAGGCCATCATCTCGTAGTCTGTGCTGTCCGCCTGGCCGAACCAGACTGCCGCCACGATGCCCGTCGTGGCCACCACGGCCGCCGCTATGGCCACTCGCCGCCAGCGGCTCCGACTCTTGAGACTGACCACTTTGGCCTTGGGCGCAGGCTCACACCCTTGCAACTGGCGCATGTCGAGAAACATCTGCCGCAGGGGTTCGAGGTCGTCGCTGACGTGACCTGACGTGAAGTAGGCATAGAGCTCCTGCTCATCGCGAAGCGTCGTACGCCCCTCGAAGTATCGGTCTACCAGTTGTCTTGCTTTGTTCTCGTTCATATCTTGTCTTGTTGATAACGTTTCAAGTACTTGTCCCTGACGGCCATGCGCGCCCTGCTAAGCGCTTTTCTGACCGCCGCCTCGGTCATTCCCAAGGTGTGGGCTATGTCGCCCATCTCGCGTCCCTCAATGTGGCGCATCCGGAGCACTGTCTGTCCCACGATGGGCAGCTCGGTCACGATGTCCATCATGCGTTCCACGGCTTCGTGGCGCTGTGCCGTGTCTTCGCTGTCGTCGGCCTTGCCCAGGAGCGTCACGTCTTCGGTGTGGGGCGTGCGCCTCAGGAAGTCGAGGCAGAGGTTGCGGATGACGACCCTTGCCAGCGGCGCCATGGGGCTGCGCAGATCGCCGCACCTGTCCCACAGGCGCACCAGGCAGTCCTGCACGATGTCCTCGGCCACGTCGTCGCGCCGCACGTATTGCAGGGCTTCGCTGAGCAAGCTCGGACGCATGTGGGCCGCTTCGTTTTGGAATTCTTCGGTCGTCATTTCTTGTTCTTGTTCGATTATAATACGCAAAGGTAGCAGGATTGTGACATGGTGAAAGAACTTTTTTCTTTGTTTTTTGCAAAAACGAACAAGGGGTGTGACATTCCGTTGTAGAAATGTCACACCCCTTGTTGAATGGTATGGGCTTCGAAGCCTTGGTTTACATATTGCTGCATCCCTGTGATGCCTCGCGCTCCACCTTCTCGTCGGCCTTCACCTGGCGAGCCTTGTAGCCGAACTTCTCGAAGGCTTTCTGCAACTTGTCGGCAGAGGTCTTGTCGGCGTCATACTTCACCGTGACCTTCTGCTGCTCCACGTTGGTGTCGATGCGCTTCACACCCTTCTCGTAGCGCAGGTTGCCCTTGATCTTCTTCTCGCAGCCGGCGCAGTGCATCTGCGGCTGGGTGGTGAAGATGACGGTCTTGATGTCTTTAGCTTGTGCGGCCACGCCCATCAGGGCGACGGCCAGCGTCATGATAACTTTTCTCATAATCTGTGTCCTATGTTAATCCTTATACCTATATATCCTGTGATGCCCGTGATGGGGGCGTAGACCAATGTGGGCTCGAAGGTGTCGGCCCAGGGGTTGGAGGCCCCGATGATGGGATGTTTCTGCTTGTGGTTGGTGAGGTTTTCGCCGCCTATGAAGAGCGAGAAATGGCGGAAGTGGCGTGTCACCTGTGCCGTCAGGTTCTCGTAAGCCCGGAAGTGAGTGCCCCAAGAGGGCGTGCCGTCACTGGTGGTGTAGGGGCGGGGCAGGCGCCCGCCGCCGTTGAGTGCGAAGGTGGCGTCTATCTGCCAAAGCTCCAGCGGATCATGGTAGGAGGCGCTCACCAGTGCCTTGTAACGGCTCTGCAACGGCTTCCACAGGCGCTTGCCGCCATACGTCGATTTCACCAGGTTGTAGCGGTAGGCCGCTGTCACGTCCAGGCC
>DAIOEQ010000261.1:0-3334 GCA_036746215.1 Prevotella sp. | reverse complement strand
AGGCAAAGTGAAAGGTGCCGAGGGTAAGGTTGTGCTTGCCTAAGACAATAAGAAACTACAAGGAGCCGCAGCTCATGAGCGTGAGTTGCGGTTTTTTGTTTATGAGAGAAGATATACTGAAAATCCTTGCAGAGGCTGGACTCGAGGGCTTGCGCGTGCGCAAGATTATCCTTCACGTCTACAACTCACAGAACAGCCTGTTCCATGTGGTCAGCATGGAGGAGGTCAAGCGGCGCGTGTTGGCATTTCTTCAACAGAACAGCCGCTATCCCCATGATCTTCTCGAACACCCTTCTTGGGGTGTCTACCGCCTCAACCCCAAGAGCAAGCGGGCTCGTAACATCCAGTTGTCATTCCAATATGGTGAAGATACCGCAGACGACAAGTCATGTCCGGCGTCCGACCGCCCTACGGGGCCAACCCTCTTCGACGAGCTCAACTGACCCTACCTCACACTTTCCACGTGCGACTCAACGCGCATATTCGGCGCTATTCACACATGCGACTCAATGCGCACATGTACAACGCCATGCGCGACAAAAGAAAAAGCGGACAGGCAATGACCTCATCGGTCAACGCCTGCCCGCACTTTTATGGCATCAGCTTCTCTTCCTTCTCAGATGAAGAGCAACCCTACCCTAAACACCAATGCCGAGACTACCCATGCCAAGACAGTCGTGTATCCTGCCGCAAAGAGCGCCCATTTCCAAGTGCCCGTCTCACTCTTGATGGCGGCAATCGTCGCCAGGCATGGGAAATAGAGCAACACGAAGAGCAAGAAACAGAACGACGTGAGTGTGGCCACTCCCTCCAGGCGTGGGTCGGGGAGACTCATGCCCTGCGTCTTGGCCACGTCTGAGGTAATCAGTTTATGCAGTTTCTCATATTTGCCGCCAGCATCATTGACATCCTTGTCATCAGCGAAACTGTCATCATTGGAATAGAGCACGCCCATGGTGGAGGCCACTATCTCCTTGGCGCCCACACCGGCTATCAAACCCACGTCAAACTTCCAGTTGAAGCCTTGCGGCTCGAATACGGGCTCCACGGTCTTGCCGATACGTCCTATGTAACTCTGCTCCTGCTGTTGCTGGGGCGTGAGTTGCTCGTTATGCGGGAAATAGCCGAGGGCCCACACGATGATGGTCGAAACGAGGATGATGCCACCCATCTTCTTCAGGTATTGCTTGCCTTTCTCCCACGTGTGACGCCCCACAGCCTTGGCCGTCGGAAAGCGGTAAGGCGGCAGCTCCATCACAAACGGCGTGTCCTCGCCCTTGACCAGGAACTTGGTGAAGACCTTGCTCATGAGGATGGCCATGGCGATGCCGATGAGATAAAGCGCTGTCATGATGAGCCACTGCTGGCGCAACGAGAAGAATGTGCCGATAATCATGATATAGATGGGGATGCGCGCCTCGCAACTCATGAGCGGAAGGATGAGCATCGTCACCAGGCGCGAGCGACGGCTCTCGATGGTGCGCGTGGCGAGCACGGCGGGCACATTGCACCCGAAGCCCATGATGAGCGGGATGAACGACTTGCCATGAAGTCCCATCTTGTGCATCAGCTTGTCCATGATGAACGCCGCGCGCGACATGTATCCGCAATCCTCCATGAAGGAGATGAAAAAATAGAGTATCAAGATTTGGGGCAGGAAAACGATGACCGCTCCCACGCCTCCGATAATGCCGTCGACAAGCATGTCCTTCACGGGGCCGTCGGGCAAGTGGTCGCCGAGAAAATCGCCCAACAGTCCGACCGCCTGGTCAATCCAGTCCATGGGATAAGAACCCAAGTTGAACGTGACGAAGAACATCAGCGCCAGGAGCGCGATGAAGATGGGAAAGCCTATGACACGGTTGGTCAAGATGCGGTCGAGCAGGTGCGTCACCTGGTAGGTGTCCTTGCCTTTGCCGGTCATGTAGCCCGCCTCGGCCAGTGCGCCTCGTATGAAGCCATACTTGGCATCCATGATGGCGGTCTCCGCGTCTTCCTTGGTTTCCTCCATCACGCGCTTAGCCGCCTCATCGCGATGCTCCAGGATCTCGGCAGCGTCGGGAAAACTTTTGACGAGCGTCTCCACCTCCTTGTCGTTCTCGAGAAGTTTGATGGCCAAATAGCGCGTGGAGTAATGTTCGCGCAGTCCCGGCTCCATCTTCAAGTGTTCCTGTATCTCGGTGATGCCATGCTCAATCTCATGTCCATGATTGATGTGGATGTGGCGGAAGTGGGCGTCGGCGTCCTCCATAGCCTCATACACCTCGATGACCTTGTGGAAGAGGTCTTGCACGCCACGTCCCGATGTGAACACCGTCGGCTGCATGGGCACACCAAAAAGGCTCGACAGGGCGTCGATGTTGATGGTGTCGCCACGTTGCTCGGTCTCGTCAAACATGTTGAGCGCCACGACCATGCGAATGTGCATGTCGATGAGCTGGGTGGTGAGATAGAGATTGCGCTCAAGGTTGGACGCGTCGATGACATTAATCACCACATCAGGGGTCTTCTCCACCAGTTGCTTGCGCACGTATAGCTCCTCGGGCGAGTAGGCCGAGAGCGAGTAGGTCCCGGGCAAATCGACCAGGTTGAACTCATAACCGCCAAACGAGGCATGCCCCTCCTTGGCGTCGACAGTCACTCCGCTATAATTTCCCACGCGCTCATGCGCCCCGCTGGCAAAGTTGAAGAGCGAGGTCTTCCCACAGTTGGGGTTTCCCACGAGTGCCACGTTGATAACCTTGTGGCGCTTGTCGGCCTCATCGGCCAGCTGAGCGTCGGTGATGGCCTTGTCGTCGGGGTCGGGCGCGTCCACGACCGTGCGCAGTTCGTCAGCCTTCTCCACCTTCTCTTGTTTCCTCATTTGGAGCGCTTCCTCCTCGGTGACCACCTCAATCATGTCGGCCTCGGAGTGGCGCAGACTGACCTCATAGCCCATGATGCGGTACTTCACGGGGTCTTTCAGCGGGGCGTTGAGCAACACCTCCACGGTCTTGCCCTTGATGAAGCCCATCTCCACCACACGCTTGCGAAAGCCTCCGTGGCCCATCACCTTGACGATGATGCCGGTCTGGCCCGTATGCAACTCTGATAATTTCATATTGCTTGTTTGTTTTATCGTTGCAAAATTACAAATATTTATTCGCAACATCGTTGCAAAGGGGAAATATCATCACTTTATACCCATAAATAGGTAGGCAGACCGATCCTCCCTCCCACTTCTTGGTGACCCATCAAAAAAGGCATAGGATGAATTTCACCTATGCCTTTTGCTTGCCACTGCGTGGCGGGGGGGGATTTACTTGTCGTTGGGCTTGCGACCCGGGCGGAAGTT
>DAIOEQ010000260.1:0-3336 GCA_036746215.1 Prevotella sp. | reverse complement strand
GACCTTCACATGATCGGCAATCCATGGGCCAACTACAATGTCTACCTGAGCACCACCATGGTACCCGGCGTGCTCATGGTGTTCATTTTCTTGATAACCCCCTATTCTATCGGCACCGAGTTGAAGTTCAAGCGTTCTCGCCAGTGGATTAGGATGGCGGGTGGTAACACGCACATAGCGCTCATCGGGAAGCTTCTTCCTCAGACTCTGATCTTCCTGACAATGATATACGTTTTCGAGTTCTATGTTTTCTATTGTCTGGGATTCCCCCATCCGGGTGGAGTTGTACCCATCTTGCTGTTAGGCTTGTTGGCCGTACTGGCCTGTCAAGGTTTCGGCGTGTTTGCGTTTGGCCTGATGCCATCCTTGCGAATGTCCATGTCGATCTGTTCGTTATGGTCGGTAGTGAGTTTCTCCGTATGTGGTGCCACCTTTCCTGTGTTTGCCATGGACAGCATGATTCAATCTGTTGCGCAGCTGTTTCCCTTGCGCCACTACTATATGATTTACCAAATGAGCATATTCAATGGTTTCCCTCTCATCGACAGTTGGTTTGACCTCATGGCCCTTTGCGTTTTTGCCATTCTTCCGGTCTTCACCATTTGGAACATCAAGAAAGCGATGCTCGTTTACACTTACATACCCTAACCATGGAAAAAGACCATCTGCTTCAAAGGATCAAGGACGGTATTGCGGACACGTGCTATATCTGTGTTCGCGAGATGCGAGGCACAATCACCGATGAGGGCGTACTCATCTTCTGTGTATTGGTGCCCCTGCTCTACCCCTTGCTTTATTCATGGATTTACAACAACGAGGTGGTGCGCGACGTTCCTGTAGCGGTCGTCGACTTGTCGCACTCGCATACCTCCCGGGAATTTATTCGCAACTTCGACGCAGGCTCCGACACAAAAGTGGCATACTATTGCAATTCTTTGGAAGAAGCCAAAAATCTCACGGCCAAGCAACAAGTTCACGGCACCCTTTACTTCCCAGAGGATTTCGAGCGCCGTGTCTATCGAGGCGAGCAATCGATGGTTGGCGTCTATTGTGACATGAGCCTGATGCTCACCTACAAGGCCATCTACCAGACAGCGCAGGCAGTAGCCTCAGAGATGAGCTCACACATCCAAGTAGCCCAAAGCACCGACTTCACCAACCGTGATGATGAGGTGACGACCAAGCCCCTCGACTTCGACGAGGTACCCATATTCAACACCACAGGAGGATATGGAAATGCTATTCTCCCAGGCGTACTGATGCTTATCTTACAACAGACCTTGCTTCTGGGCATTGGCTTGGCAGCAGGCACGGCACGCGAAAACAATCGCTATCAAGACCTTGTTCCCATCTCGAAGCATTACAACGGCATCTTCCGCATAGTGTTGGGCAAGTCGCTCTGCTATTTCATGATTTACATGGTCATGGGAGCCTACCTGGCCCTTGTCATCCCCCATTTGTTTCATTTCACGTCACTCGTCACGGCACAATCCATCATCGGGCTGATGATACCATATATTCTGGCCTGCATATTCTTTGGCATGATGCTATCCTGCCTTGTGCGCTATCGCGAGAACGTCATGTTGCTTGTGGTGTTCACCTCCGTTCCATTCCTGTTCATGACCGGCATCAGTTGGCCGCAGTCCAACATTCCCGGCTTTTGGCAAGGCGTGGCCAGCATCATCCCGTCAACGTTTGGCGTGCGCGGCTTTTTGAGGATTTCCTCAATGGGTGCGACACTGCAAGACATCGAGCCGGAGTATCAAGCGTTATGGATACAGGTGCTTGTCTATTTCTTTGCCACGTGCTTGGTCTATCGCTATCAGATTATAGCCACCCGCCGCAGGGCTTTCGAGCACATGCAACGCGTAAAGGAAAAGGCACAGGCTGCCAAATTGCAAAAGGTGAGTGCCAACGAACAATCGGCAAGCTGACGAACACGAAAGCAGGCGCTCAAGATTAATCGTTTCTTATAGGTGGGTTCTATAAAAATGCCTTTGCTTACATTTTGAGCACCTACCCGTCACCCTTCAAAAGGTATTCTGAATGAACATCCTTCCTTCCACCGCGAGCATCCGAAGGCGCTTTTTCCTTTGACGATGCGTCCTTGATGGCAAACCGGGCAGACGTCACCTTCTTTTGGGGTGACAGTTCGTTGCGTCTCCACCTGTGCCTTGACCGACACCTTCACCGCGCTTGCGGCACGCTTCTTTGGCTTCGGCTCGCCGGTCTTTCGTCCGCTCGACGCAGCGGGTGACTTAGGCGTGGGCTTCGACGGCGTTTCTCCACTGGCGATACTTCGTCCCGAATTGTCGTGCAAAACGTCTGTGACAATCCGCGATACCTGTTCCTTGAGTTCATTGATAAACGTGGCAGCATCATACTTGTGATGCTCAATGTCACGCAATTTCTTCTCCCACATGCCAGTCAGTTCCACACTTGTGAGCAACTTCTCGTGTATGGTGTCTATCAGTTGGATGCCTGTCGGCGTGGCAACAAGATTCTTGCGCTCACGCCGTATGTAATTCCGCTTGAAGAGCGTCTCAATAATGCCAGCCCGCGACGAGGGTCTTCCAATACCGTTTTCCTTCATAGCCGCCGAAAGTTCCTCATCGTCCACCAGTTTGCCAGCCGTCTCCATCGCCCGCAGCAGAGACGCTTCAGTGTAATGCTTAGGCGGAATAGTCATCTTGCGCGTCAACGTGGGCTTATGCGGTCCCGTCTCCCCTTTTTCGAAAGTGGGCAACAATTTTTCCTCGGTCTCTTTCTTGCCCCCATCATCCAGCGCCTGTTCCTCCTTGGTATAGACACTTCGCCAGCCTGGCGCGAGTATTTCCTTGCCCGACGTCTTGAAGTCCACCTTATCGACTTTTCCGTTCACCGTGGTTGTGGCAAACTTGCAGTCGGGATAGAAGGCAGCCACAAACCGCCTCGCTATCAGGTCATACACCTTCTTCTCCACATCGGTCAATCCCGATGGCACCACCCCCGTCGGAATGATGGCATGGTGGTCGGTCACTTTCGAAGTGTCAAAGACGCGTTTCGACTTGGGAAGGCTCTTGCTGATGGCCGCAAGATTTTGGACGATGGAGAGATAAGGTTTCTTGCCTTCCATCACACACTGGCTAACACCATTGAGTATTCCAGGACATTTCGGATAGATGTCATCCGAGAGATATTGGGTGTCCACACGCGGATAAGTGGTCAGTTTCTTCTCGTAAAGTCCTTGTATGATGTTGAGCGACAATTGTGAGGAAAAGCCATACTTCCTGTTGAGATCGACCTGCAGGGAAGTCAAGTCGTATAGTTGCTTGGGCGGTTCCTTACCTTGTTTTT
>DAIOEQ010000259.1:1423-3350 GCA_036746215.1 Prevotella sp. | reverse complement strand
GACCGTCTTGGTGCTGCATATACTTCTTGCTCCATCGCCACAAGCGGTCGAAGATATCTTTCTTGTCAAACTGCACAGCCGCCATCATGCCATACGACATGCCCTCCGTCCGCACATCGTGGTTTTTCACGTCGCTGATATAACCCATGGAGTCGCCCACCTCGAAGTACACCTTGTTCTGGCCAAAGAAGACATCCTGGAACACCTCGTCCACTTTTCGGTCTATCTCCGTTTTCGCATATCCCATCTCGGCAAAGAGGTTGCGATACCGGTGGGTCACAAAGGCGCCCTTTCCCCAGGGCATCGCGTCAAAGCCCAGCCAGTCCACCTCCACATCCGAGCCGCCCAGCAAGCTCACATGAAGGGCGTGCTTGCCCAAGGGCGCATTCTTCACTACGGCACGAACATCCTGCCACACAGGCGACTTGGGTATCTTTACCTTGGCTATGACTTGCCCGCGCTCATCATCCGCCCGCACCACAAGCACGCCTCCTTTTCGAGACTTGGCGCGCACGATGACGCGTTCTGCTTTCTTGTTGCCGAAATCCACATTACTATATGTAAGCGCATCCTCGGGCCGGGCGAAGATGGTCTTCCATCCCGCGAAATAGTTTGTCGTGTCGAGATATTCCACTTGGGCTCCCCGTATGCTCGAATACCTGTCAATCTGTATCCTGCCACGAGCCGAGGTGACGCCCACGCCCCGTAAGGTAGGGGTCACCTTTTGAATGGTGCCGTCGGGGTTGAAGTTCAAGCTGTCTATGCGCACCGAACGGTTTTTGTCGAAGCGGGGCGAATAGTCGTTGTGATGATAGAAGAGGTACCATTGGCCCTCGTATTCGACGATGCTGTGATGGTTGGTCCAGCACTTTGTGGCCGACTCGTCCATGATGACTCCCTTGAAAGTGTAGGGGCCCATCGGATGGTCGGCCATGGCGTAGGCCAAGGTCTCCGTTCCGTCTTTCGTCCTCACCCATGGAAACGTGAGATAGAATTTACCTCTGCGCTCAAAGGCGAAAGGCCCTTCCTTGAACCCATCGGGCAGTCCCTCCACGGGTTGTGGCTCTGAGGCCAGCTCCATCATGTTGGACTTGAGCTTGGCCATGTGAAGGCCCATGCCGGCCCAATAGACGTAAGCCTGTCCATCCCGCTTGTCGATGAGCACACAGGGGTCGATGCCATGGATGCCTTCGATGGGCTTCCACATCGGCATGAACGGTCCGACAGGATTGTCGGCCACGGCGACCCCCACGGCAAATCCCTTCTCGTCTCCCTTGGGAGCGGCGGGGAAATAGAAGTAGTACTTGCCGTCTTTCTCCACGCAGTCGGGAGCCCACATGGTGTAACTGCCGTCTTGCACCCAGGGCACCTTGTCTTGTGAGAGGATGACTCCGTGGTCTTCCCAATCCGTCAGGTTGTCCGACGAGAAGACGTGATAGTCGGCCATGCAAAACCAGTCCTTCAGTTTCTCGATGGGGCTCGGTATGTCATGTGAGGGGTAAAGATAAACCTTTCCGCCAAACACGCGTGCTGTGGGGTCTGCGGTATATTGCCCGCTGATGATCGGGTTCTGCGCTGACGCCCGCACACCCGCGAGCGCCAACAAGGCTGCGCATATCCATGTTTTCATGGTTGAATGTTTTGGGTTATTCGAGGAAGGTAACGTTGAGTTTCTTCAAGTCGTTATCGGCCGAGCTGTCTCCGTAATACACCTCATAGTCGCCCGCCTTGGCGCGCATGGTGTTGGTTCCCGTGTCGAAGAGCTCAAAGCTCTTGCTGTCGAGCGTGATGACGGCTTCCGCCTGCTGTCCGGCCTTCACTTCGACCCTTTGGAAAGCCTTGAGGGTCTTCAGGGGGCCCTCGGTGTCGGTCGGGTCCTTGACGTAGACTTGCACCACATCCGTCCCGTCTTTCTTGCCCGTGTTGC
>DAIOEQ010000259.1:0-1413 GCA_036746215.1 Prevotella sp. | reverse complement strand
GGCCCCTTGAGGGTTATCTTCTCGCCCGCCTTCAAGGTGCTGGCCGAGAGTTGGGCGTCGCCAATGTGGAACGAGGTGTAACTCAAGCCGTAGCCAAACGGGAAGAGGGCGTCACTCATGTAACGGTAGGTGCGGCCCTTCATGCTGTAGTCCTGGAAGTCGGGCAACTGGCTGGAGTCCTTGTAGAAGGTGACCGGCAATTTTCCGGCGGGGTTGTATTCCCCGAAGAGCACGCGCGCCACGGCCTCTCCGCCTTCCTGTCCGGGGTACCACGCCTGGAGGATGGCGTCACAGGTCTGCGTCTCGGTCGTCAAGGCGATGGCCGAGCCCGAACAGTTGACGAGCACCACTTTCTTGCCCGCATCCCTCAACGCCTTCAAAAAGTCGCGTTGCACCTTGGGCAGTTCGATGTTGGTTCGGTCGCCACCCTTGAATCCGTCCACGTAGACGGGCATCTCCTCCACGAAGACCACGGTCTCACAGTCTTTCAGCCTGTCGACGGCAGCCTGATAGTCGATCGGGGTCTCGTGTCCGATGTCTATCTTCATGTCGGCGTTCCAGTTGGGCATCTCATGATAGCGTATCTCTATCCGGTAGTCCTTGCCCCTCACGGCGTCAAACTCCACGCGGCTCTCTGTGGTGCGCCAGCTGGAGACGTTTGCCTTCCTCTCTCCGTCGACATACACCTCATAGAACCCGCAACCGCTCACGTCGAGCAGCACCTTGTCGGTCTGCCTGGGTCGGAACACGGTCTCATACTTGGCCGAGAAGCCCACCAGACTGACGTTTGGCGCGAAGGCGTGCTGGCCGTAGGTGGTCACCTGGATGGGGTTTTTCTCCTGGGTGACGGTCACGGGCTTCCCCTCATAATCGCGATTGTTCCAGAACGTGCCCTTGAAGCCCGTCTTTCCGTCCATGGCGCATTGGTCGTAATAGGAGGTCAAGGTCTTGCCGTTCACGAGGTCGCATCCCTTGAAGGTGACGAGTTGGCCTTTCTTCAGCCGTCTTCTGGCGCCTTCCAGGATGGTGACGGTGGCGCGTGGCGTGCCGTTGTAGTTGCCCCACATCATCGGCTCGTTGTCCACGTTCGGCCCAATGAAGGCTATTTTCTTCTCCCGCTTGTCGAGAGGGAGGGCCTGGCGCTTGTTCTGGAGCAGGGTCATGGTCTGCAAGGCCATGTCGAGCGACAGCTGCCGGTGCTCCTTGCTGCACAGGACCGAGGCGGGTATCTTCGACCAGGTCACCACGCTGTTGTCGTCCATCTCGCCCAAGTCGAAGCGCCCTTCGAGCAGACGGATGACGTGCTTGTTGACCTCCTGCTCCGTGATGGCGCCATACCTCACGGCCTCGGGAACCGACTTGTAGACGTAGTTGTAGCCACACTCCACGTCGGTGCCGGCCAGGAAAAATGCA
>DAIOEQ010000258.1:0-3368 GCA_036746215.1 Prevotella sp. | reverse complement strand
AACTCCAGCTTTTGTGTGCTGAAAAGATCGAGGCGGTCGCCATTGAGCGAGAGTCGCTTGGGGAAAGAAAAGGCATACTGTATGGGAAGCCTCATGTCGGGCACGCCGAGCTGCGCCTTCACCGCGCCATCCTTGAACTGCACGCCGCTGTGGACCACGCTCTGTGGATGCACCAGCACTTCTATCTTCTCGGCGGGCACGCCAAAGAGCCATTTCGCCTCCATGACCTCAAAGCCCTTGTTCATGAGCGATGCCGAGTCGATGGTAATCTTAGCGCCCATCTTCCATGTGGGATGACGGAGGGCATCGGCCGCCGTCACGGTGAGCAGTTGCTCATGGGTGAAGTTGCGGAAAGGCCCTCCAGAGCAGGTCAGGAGAATCTTGTCGACCTCATTCATCTCTTCGCCGACAAGACATTGGAATATGGCGGAGTGCTCCGAGTCGACAGGCAAGAGGTCAACATGATATTTCCGCACGAGGTCGAGGATGAGCTCGCCAGCCACTACCAAGGTCTCCTTGTTGGCAAGGCAAATCTTCTTGCGTGCCTTGATGGCGCGGATGGTCGGCTCCAAGCCAGCGAATCCCACGAGGGCCGCCAAGACCATGTCCACTGGTCCAGCCTCAACTATCTCGCACAGTGCCTTGTGGCCGGCGTAAACCTTCACGTCGGTGTCGGCGAGCTTGGCTTTCAGTTCTTCATAGTGAGCCTCGTTGGCAATCACCACCGCGGCGGGATTGAACTCTCGCGCTTGCTCGGCGAGCTTCTCCACGCTGTCGTTGGCGGTGAGCGCGTAAGCCTCGTAAAGGTCAGGATGCTGCCTTATGACATCAAGGGCTTGCGTGCCGATGGAACCGGTGGAGCCAAGTATGCAAATTTGTTTCTTCATCTAAACGTTTTCTACAATGATAATAATCCGTCAGGGAGCCATGCCTTTACAACGACAGCAGCCCCTCGGGTATTTCAACCGTAATGGTTTGTTTTTTCTTGTCTATGGCCTTTACCAGCTCATGGCTTGCCGGAATCAGCGTCTCGCCATTTGCCGTATCCACGACGAAAAGCGGGTTGGCGGTGGAGTCGTCGATTGCCGCCACGGTGCCAACCACGTCGCCCGTCGACGCATCCACGAGCTTGAAGCCCGCGAGCTCAGCTTTTGACACGGTAGGCGCGTCATCGCCGGAAGCGTCGCGTGGGAAATAGACATCACAGCCCGTGAGGTCGGCGGCTTGGTCGAGAGTGTCTACGCCCTCAAACTTGACCAATGCCACGACATCGGAACTGAAACGGTATTCCTCGAAGAAAAAAGGCACCAGCAATCCGTCGATCATGACGAAAACGAAATCGGCGTCTTGGCGGTCGAACACGTCATCATCGAAAGGGAAGGCTATCTCCCCTTTCACTCCATGAGGCTTGCCAAGGCTGCCTATGCGATAGACATCACTGAGCTTAATCATCGACACGCTGAATATTGGCCCCCAGGCCGTTAAGACGCTTTTCTATATCCTCGTAGCCACGGTCTATCTGCCCGATGTTCTCGATGCGGCTCGTGCCCTTCGCGCTCATGGCCGCGATAAGCAGGGCTATGCCCGCTCGAATGTCGGGGCTCGACATGCGACCCGCCCTGAGCTGTATGCGATGGTCCTGACCCACCACCACGGCGCGGTGAGGGTCGCAAAGGATGATTTGCGCGCCCATGTCGATGAGCTTGTCAACGAAGAAGAGGCGGCTCTCAAACATCTTCTGATGTATGAGCACGGTGCCACGGGCCTGTGTCGCCACCACGAGCAACACGGAGAGCAGGTCTGGGGTGAGGCCTGGCCAAGGCGCGTCGGCAAGGGTCATTATCGTGCCGTCGATAAAAGAGTCTACTATATAATGTGCCTGGTGAGGTATGACCAAGTCGTCGCCCTCAGCCTTCAGCTTCACGCCCAAACGACGGAAAGCGTCAGGAATGGGCCCGAGGTTGCGGAGCGACACGTCCTTTATGCGTATGCCGTTGCCCACCATGGCCGCCATGCCGATAAACGAGCCCACCTCTATCATGTCGGGAAGCACGCGATGCGTGGCTCCATGCAGATGGTCAACGCCGACAATGGTCACCAGGTTGCTGGCTATGCCGGAGATGTTGGCTCCCATGTGGTTGAGCATGTGGCAGAGCTGCTGGATGTATGGTTCGCACGCCGCGTGATAGATAGTGGTGGTGCCTTTCGCCATGACAGCCGCCATGATGATGTTGGCGGTGCCCGTGACCGATGCCTCGTCGAGAAGCATGTAGGTGCCCTTGAGACGGTCGCCATGTATCTGGTACACGTTGCGCGTCTCGTCAAACACGAACTTCGCGCCCAGGTTCTTGAACCCAAGGAAATGGGTGTCGAGGCGACGGCGGCCTATCTTGTCGCCGCCTGGCTTGGCCACCGTGGCCTTGCCGAAACGACCGAGAAGCGGCCCGTACATCAACACCGAGCCGCGAAGACGGGAACATTTCTTCACGAACTCCACGCTGTCGAGGAAATCCAGGTTCACCTCATCGGCCTGGAACGTGTAATCGTGGCGACTGTTGCGCGTCACCTTGACACCCACGTCCTTCAACAGCTTTATGAGGTTGTTGACATCAAGAATGTCGGGCACGTTGGTAATGCGCACGGGTTCCGTGGTGAGCAGCGAGGCGCAAATCACCTCCAACGCCTCGTTTTTAGCGCCCTGTGGCGTGATGGTACCCTCAAGCTGGTGTCCGCCTTCTATAATGAATGACTCCATAAGTCCAGTCTATTTTTTCTTGCGTTTCTTGCCATTTCCGTTTGGCGCCAAGGCTCGCATGTCCACTCGCTCAAACTTGAAGTGGTCGAGGTCGAGCTGGATCTTGCCATCGGTGAAGTTGGCGAGGTCGCTCGCCACCTTTTCGTCGTCGCAGAGGCCATGTCCCCATTGCACGAGGTCACGCTTCATCTGGTTGGCGGTGAGAGCCGTGAGCTTGTCGCGCTCCTCGCCTGGCTCCATGGTCTTCAGCTTGTTGAAAAGCTCAAACACCAATTTGCCATAGTGACGCACCGGTATCTTGCTGGTCTCGTATTTGAGAGGTTGTGGCTTCTCGCTTATCACCTTTGCCTTGGATATGTCTACGGGCCAGTCTATGTCGAGCTTGAAATCGCTTATCAACGCGAGCTGGTCCCAGAGCTTCTGCTTGTAGTTGTCGGTTTGCGCCAACTGCGGGTTCATCAGCTCCATGGTGTCCACGATGGTACGAGCGCAGCGCAGGCGCTCGTCGCGGTCGGGCAGCGTCATGCAATAGTTCACCATCTTCTGTACCTCGCGCCCATATTCGGGCAACACGAGTTTTTCTCGCTGGGTGTTATAGTCTAAAGCTTGGATG
>DAIOEQ010000257.1:0-3370 GCA_036746215.1 Prevotella sp. | reverse complement strand
CGAGACCCACTACGAGGCGTTGCAGGCGCTCCTCGCCGATCGTCCCGACATCAAGGTCTACGCCGGCAGGCAGGCGCTCAACGAGGTGGTGGAAGCCGACCCCGTCGACATGGTGCTCGCCTCCATGGTGGGCTTCGCAGGCCTGGAGCCCACCATCCACGCCATCAAGGCCCACAAGAAGATTTGCCTGGCCAACAAGGAGACGCTTGTCGTGGCCGGTGAGCTCATCCTCCAACTGGTGAGCCAGAACCATGTGGACCTGCTGCCGGTCGACTCGGAGCACTCCGCCATCTTCCAAAGCCTGGTGGGCGAGGACATGAACGAGGTCGACAAGATCCTGCTCACCTGCTCGGGCGGCCCGTTCCGCCTGTTCGACCATGAGCGGTTGCGCCACGTCACGGCAGCCGACGCCCTGCGCCACCCCACATGGGACATGGGCGCCAAGATCACCATCGACTCGGCGTCGCTCATGAACAAGGGCTTCGAGGTCATGGAGGCCAAGTGGCTCTTTGGCGTGCCCGCCGACCGCATCCAGGTGCTCATCCACCCCCAGTCGGTGGTCCACAGCGGCGTGCAGTTCAAGGACGGCGCCGTCAAGGCGCAACTCGGCGTGCCCGACATGCGGCTGCCCATCCAGTACGCGTTCTCGTTCCCCGAGCGCCTGACGCTCAACGGCGACCGCCTGGATCTCTTCAAGACGCAGAAGCTTGAGTTCTTCGAGCCCGACGTGGAGAAGTTCCCCTGCCTCCAGTTGGCTTACGACGCCATCCACCAAGGGGGAAACGTGCCCTGCGCGCTCAACGCCGCCAACGAGGTGGCCAACGCCGCCTTCCGCAAGGGGCAGTGCTCCTTCCTCGGCATGGCCGACATCATCAGCAAGACGATGGGCCGTGTGCCCTACGACGCCAACCCAGACCTCGACGTCTACCTCAGCACCGACCGTGAGGCCCGCCAGGTGGCGGCGTCGTTCCTCTGACCCCCGCAAGAACATCATCACAACCCAACTGATTTCTAATCGCATAGCACATCATTTGAAATGGAAGTATTCTTCATAAAACTCCTTCAGTTCATCCTTTCCATCTCCCTGCTCGTCTTCCTGCATGAGGGCGGCCACATGCTGGCCTCGAAGCTCTTCGGCGTCAAGGTGGAAAAGTTCTTCATCTTCTTCGACATCTCCGTGGGCAAGTGGAGCGGCAAGCTCTTCAGCTTCAAGCCCAAGGACGGGTCGACCGAGTACGGCATGGGCTGGCTGCCGCTGGGCGGCTACTGCAAGATCGCCGGCATGGTCGACGAGAGTTTCGACACCGAGCAGATGAAGCAGCCCGTGCAGTCGTGGGAGTTCCGCAGCAAGCCCGCCTGGCAACGCCTCATCATCATGATAGGCGGCGTGACCGTCAACTTCCTGCTGGCACTCTTCATCTACTCGATGATCATGTTCCACTGGGGCGAGAGCTATGTCAAGGTGGCCGACATGTCGCAAGGCATGAAGTTCAACACCGAGGCCAAGCAGTATGGCTTCCGCGACCACGACATCCTCGTGGGCACGGACATCCGCCCGTTCAAGGATTTCAACGTCGACGTCTACCGCGACTTGTCCGAGGCGCGCTATTGCGACGTCATCCGCGACGGCAAGCCGGTGCGCGTCAACCTGCCGGGCGACCTCAACCTGCTCGACATGCTGAAGGTGACGCCCCAGTTCCTGCGCCCGTTCATCCCGGCCGTCATCGACTCCGTGTGCAAGGAGCTGCCCGCTGCCGACGACGACAGCCGCATGGTGGCCTCGCCGGCCTGGTCGCTCGGCCTCGGCAAGGGCGACACCCTGTTGGCCGTCAACGGCAAGGCCATCGACTCCTACAACGAGTTCACGGAGGAGATTGGGCGCGTCGGCGATGAGCTGACAGCCGCCAAGACCCACAACGACAGCCTCCGCCTGCGCACCGTCGGCCTCGTGGTGGCCAAGGCCGGGACAGGCAAGCGCGACACCTTGCGCACCACGCTCACGCCCGACCTGAAGGTGGGCTTCACCATCCCAAGCGTAGCGGGCCTCTACAAGGACAACGTCACACACGTCGACTACGGCTTCTTCGAGAGTTTCCCCGCCGGCGTGAAGTATGGCTGGGACGTGCTGGCGGGCTACGTCAGCGACATGCAGTATGTCTTCACGGCCGACGGCGCCAAGTCGCTGGGCGGCTTCGGCTCCATCGGCAGCCTCTTCCCCGACACGTGGGACTGGTACATGTTCTGGAAGATGACGGCTTTCCTGAGCATCATCCTGGCTTTCATGAACATCCTGCCGATACCGGCTCTCGACGGCGGGCACGTGCTTTTCCTGCTCTATGAGATCATCACGCGGCGCAAGCCGTCGGAGAAGTTCATGGTGCGCGCCGAGTATGTGGGCATCACCATCCTCATATTGCTCATGGTGGTGGCCAACCTCAACGACATCTTGCGCTGGCTGGGCATCATGTACTAAACGCCGCTTGCTATTTCCCAATCATAAAACGACACGCAATGAGACAACGACTGACACTTCTCCTGGGCCTTCTGGCCTACACCGCGGCACTGATGGCCGACGGTTGGACGACCATCACCAACGGCGACCTGTGGCACGACACCGACGGCAACGTGGTGCAGGCCCACGCGCCAGGCTTCCTACGCGAGGGCGACACGTGGTACATGGTGGGCGAAGACCGCTCCAACTCATGGAACCCTGACGTCAACCTCTATGCCAGCGAGGACCTGCAGCACTGGCGCTTCGTGGGCAAGATCATCGAGAACGGCAAGACCACGCCCGAACTGGGCTCAACGCGTTTCATCGAGCGCGCCAAGATCCTGCACAACAAGAAGACGGGCAAGTATGTCGTCTGGTGCCACTGGGAGGGCAAGGACTACGGCGCCTCCGAGGCGGCCTGCTTCGTGGCCGACCACATCGCGGGCCCCTACCGCCTGCAGTGGAGCGGACGCCCGCTGGGCGTGAAGAGCCGCGACTGCAACGTGTTTGTCGACGACGACGGCACGGCCTACTTCATCTCCACCACCAACGAGAACACCGACCTGGGCCTCTTCCGCCTTTCTTCCGACTACCTGAGCGTGAAGCGACACACGCCACTCATGAAGGGCGAGCGCCGCGAGGCTCCCGCCGTGGTGCGTGTCGACGGACGCTACTACATGCTCTCATCGGCCTGCACGGGCTGGGCGCCCAACCAGTGCAAGCTCAGCGTGTCGAAGAACCTGCGCAAAGGCTGGACGCCCCTGGAGAACATCGGCGACAGCAAGGCCTTCGGCACTCAGGCGGCCGCCATCCTCAAGGTGGAAGGCACCAAGCAGACCACCTATCTCTATGTGGGTGACCGCTGGATGGACCCCGACC
>DAIOEQ010000256.1:0-3377 GCA_036746215.1 Prevotella sp. | reverse complement strand
TTTCTGCAAAGATAAGTTTTATTGCCCAATATTATTGCTGATTTAACAGAAAATTCATACATTTGCACTTGAAAAGAAATGTCTACGATGAAATTAGTAATCATGACTAAGTCCACATTTTTTGTGGAAGAAGATATCATCCTGTCGGCCCTCTTCGACGAGGGGATGAACAACCTGCACCTTTTCAAGCCAGGCTCATCCCCACTCTATGCGGAGCGCCTGCTCACCTTGTTACCCGAAGAGCATTACAACGAGATCACCGTACACGATCATTATTACCTGAAAAACGAGTATGGACTGGCCGGAATACACCTTGACAACCCAACGGAAGATGTGCCGGACGGCTACAAGGGCAATGTGTCGCGCACGTGTTGCGACCTCTCCACCTTGAAGGCAACAAAAAAGAAGTCGAAATACGTGTTCTTGAAAAACATTTTCGACTGCATAGAATTCAAGGACGAGAAACAGACCTTCACCACACCTGAGCTCATCGAGGCCTCACGCAAGGGGCTCATCGACCGTCACGTGTACGCCCTCGGCGGCATGAGCGTCGACAACATCAAGGCCGCCAAAGACCTTGGGTTCGGAGGCGTCGTCATCTGCGGCGACCTATGGTGCCGGTTCAACATACACAACGAGATGGACTTCAAAGGGCTCATAAACCACTTCAAAAAGCTGCGCAACGCAGCCGACTGACCCGAAAGAACACTTTTATTAAAACATTAACGCTATACAAAATGAGTGAAAATAACTCTTTCTTGGTCTTCTCGGGCACAAGCACGAGATACCTTGCAGAAAAGATTTGCGCCAGCTTGGGCTGTCCATTGGGAAACCTTGTGATGACAAAGTTTTCCGACGGCGAGTTCTCCGTCTCCTATGAGGAGTCAATCCGCGGACGCGATGTCTTCCTCGTGCAGAGCACCTTCCCCAACTCCGACAACCTGATGGAGCTCCTGCTGATGATCGACGCCGCAAAGCGCGCCTCGGCACGCCACATCATTGCCGTCATCCCCTACTTCGGATGGGCACGGCAAGACCGCAAGGACAAGCCAAGAGTGAGCATCGGCGCCAAGCTGGTTGCCGACTTGTTGAGCGTCGCCGGCATTGACCGCCTCATCACCATGGACTTGCACGCCGACCAAATCCAGGGTTTCTTCAACGTGCCTGTGGATCACCTCTACGCCAGCGGCGTATTGCTGCCCTACGTGCAAAGCCTGCACCTGAAAGACCTCGTCATCGCGTCGCCCGACGTTGGCGGATCGAAGCGCGCCAACACCTATGCCAAATACCTCGGATGTCCGCTGGTGCTCTGCAACAAGACACGCGCTCGCGCCAACGTGGTGGAGAGCATGCAAATCATCGGTGACGTGAAAGGCAAAAACGTGGTGATCATCGACGACATGGTCGACACGGCCGGCACCATCACCAAAGCGGCCGACATCATGAAGGAGGCGGGCGCCCTGAGCGTGAGAGCGTTTGCCAGCCACTGTGTCATGAGCGGCCCCGCCTCGGAGCGCGTACAGAACAGTTGCCTGGAGGAGATGGTATTCACAGACTCTATCCCCTACACGCACCGCTGTTCCAAGGTGAAGCAGCTGAGCGTGGCCGACATGTTCGCGGAGACCATCCGCCGTGTCATCCACAACGAAAGCATCTCGTCGAAATACCTGGTGTAACCCCGGTAACGTCATCCTCCGTGAGGGTGATGATACCGCTCTTTAGCGTTTGCGGACAACCGAACACGCCTGTCGTCTTTTGTCCAAGTCCCCCACGACATCACATCCGCATAAACGAAAAAGCATCCGGCGCCAAGACACCGGATGCTTTTTCGTTTATGCGGATGGGCCATGACTGGTCCATGCGATCTTCTGATTAGTCAAGCCACTTCACATAGCAGAAGTCCTGGCGGTGAGGCAGGTTGGCGTTCTTCGGGAACATACGCACGCAAGAACGGAACGAACCTGCGTGATCGGGCTCAACCGTGAGCTCGAAAGTGAAATTGTTGCCTTCGCGACCAGTCATCTTAAACTCGTGAACACTGTATACCTGACGGTCCGACTTGTCAGTCTCGGGCTTCAGCGTGACGAGCTCCAAGCCGACAGCGTCGTCGAGGCCCTGCTCATCAATGACATACTTCAGCGTGTACTTCACGCCCGTCTGGGCGCCGTTGAGCATGCTCTCATCCTTGCTGACCACATGGATAGAATCCCAACGCTCGGCCACAGCCTCCTTCCAAAGGGCGATGTCCTTGGCCAGGCGATAATCATTGGCGGAAAGTTTCTTGAAGCGGTTGGCCTCTTTGACATAGAACTTCTCGTAGTAGTCGTCGAGCTGACGCTTCATGGTGTAGTGAGGGGCGATGGTGGCAATGGAGTTCTTGATCACCTTCACCCAGTTCTCACTGTAGCCCTTGGCGTTCTTGGAGTAGTAGAGAGGGATAATCTCGTTCTCAAGCAACGAGTAGATGGTGGCAGCGTCAAGCTGGTCCTGGTAGCCCTGGTTCTCGTAGGTGCGCTCCTGCGGCAGCGCCCAACCGGCACCCTTGCGGTAGCCTTCGACCCACCAGCCATCGAGCACGGAGAGGTTGACAACGCCATTCATCTCGGCTTTCTCGCCTGATGTGCCCGACGCCTCCAAGGGACGGGTCGGCGTGTTCATCCAAATGTCAACTCCCGACACAAGGCGACGGGCCAACTGCATGTCATAATCCTCAAGGAAGATGATCTTGCCCAGGAACTGGGGCATGCGGCTAATCTCGAAAATACGCTTGATCAAGCCCTGGCCAGCGCCATCGGCGGGGTGTGCCTTGCCCGAGAAGAAGAACAAGACAGGATGCTCCGGGTCGTTGACAATCTTCTCCAAACGATCAAGGTCGGTAAACAGCAGATGGGCACGCTTGTAAGTGGCAAAACGACGGCAGAAGCCTATCATCAGGGCCTTCGGGTTGATACGCTCCAGGATGCTCACTACCTTGGCGGGATCGCCCTGGTTGCGCAACCACTGCTGAGTGAACTTGTCGCGGATATACTTGATGAGCTTCTCCTTCAAGGCCATGCGAGTGTCCCAAATCTCATCGTCGGGCACATTGTAGATAGCATGCCAAATGCTCTCGTTGCTCTGGTCGCTGATGAAGTTGGAGTCAAAGTACTGGTCGTAGAGTTTGCGCCACTCTGTGGCTGTCCACGTCGGGAAGTGCACTCCGTTGGTGACATAACCCACATGGTTCTCCTCGGGATAGTAACCAGACCAAATGGGGGCGAACATCTTCTGGCTGACCCATCCGTGGAGCTTACTCACGCCGTTGACCTCCTGGCAAGTGTTGCAAGCGAAAGTCGACATGCAGAAACGCTCACTGTGGTCATCGGGGTTCTGGCGGC
>DAIOEQ010000255.1:0-3418 GCA_036746215.1 Prevotella sp. | reverse complement strand
CCCATTTTCCCTAATAGCGCAGCCAGCTGCTTCTCGTCGTCAGTCTTGGCGCAAACGCCCAAGTTACCTTGGGCATCCTCGAAGAGCACGACGGGCTTCGAGATGTCAATACCCGTGTTGTTCATGTTTGTGGCATGCAGAAAAGCCTTGAGCAAGGTTTGGCTGCCTGCCCCCGTCATCTTTGCCGTATTCATGGATATGAGCATGGTGCTCTCCGCCGGTATGGCGTTGAGATAATCGTGGTTAGAGCATGAGGTCATGACGCATGCGCATAGCAACGCTATCAGGTAAACTATTTTTTTCATCGTCTTCTTTTTATGATTTGTGCCATCGTTACGGCCATCAGACCGGCCGTCTCTGTGCGCAACCGGCTATTGCCCAACGATATGGAGCGAAAGCCTTGTTCGATGGCAAGTTGGACTTCATCAGAGGAGAAGTCGCCCTCTGGGCCTATCAAAATTGTGACATCCTCCTCTGGGGGCACCGCTTGGAGGTCTTCGAAAAGATCACTCCGTTTTATCTCAGGATAGCAATGGGCTATATACTTGGCACCTGGTCTCGGTGACTTGACAAAATCCTTGAAGTTCATCATGTCGTCGACAACGGGCTTCCACGCCTTCCTACTTTGTTTCATGGCAGAGACGACAATCTTTTCCACTCGGTCCGTCCTGATCTGCTGACGTTCGGAAAACTTGCAGTCAAGGAAGGATATTTCGTCAACCCCCACTTCCGTAGCTTTCTCCGCCATCCACTCCATGCGGTCCATCATCTTGGTGGGCGCTATGGCCAAGTGGATATGCCCCCGCCAAGTCTTTTCTTGAGGCAGGATGTCCTGGATGTGGTAGAAGCATTTCTTATTGGTTGTCATCCCGACTTCGGCATGGTAGAACGTTCCCATGCCATCCATCAAGTACATCTCATCGCCCGTCTTCATGCGCAGGACTCTCAAGGCATGTGTGGCCTCATCGACTGGCAACTCTTGGGCTTGTTCGGCCTCGGGCACATAGAAAAACCTAATCTCCTTCATCGTCTAAAATCGTGTGATCCATTTCCTTGTTACGCAGACTCTTTCTTCGCTCCATCTCATCTCTAAGATGCCCTGCCATCTCGTAATTTTCATTTTGGATGGCCTTCCGCAGGGCGACATCGAGCATTTTGTCGGTGATGGTGTTGATGGGAAGCGAAAGTCCCGCACTGTCCTTGTTGTAGGCTGTGCTTTGCCTGTGAAAGAGCGTCTCTTCCGCTTTCACGGGTACCTTTCCCTTGCTGACCAACGAGAGTAGCACGCCGTCTGTCGCTCGCACGGGCAATTGCATGCCCAGCTCGGGCGCAGTTAGCAAAGCCTCATAATGGCCTTCGTTGACACTTGAGATGACCACTTCCATGGGACGGCCAAGAAACCATCTCGTGGCCTGCCACATCACTTCGGGCAGCATCATTTTTGTGTCTTGTGAATGGCTTAGCCGAAGCTTGAAGGCTGCCAGTTGCTCCTTGTCGCAAGGGATGGCAATCTGTCGCTCTGCAGCCTTGTCGGTCAGGATGAGCAACCCCATGTCGTCTACGCCTTCGATCTCGGATATGTTCTTGAATGTGAGTTCAATGGTAGTCATTGTTTAATAGACCTTTCCTTTTTGGGGCGGAAAATCAGCGCAAATGACACGCCAACCAACAGCGCGTAACCGGCGAAGATGAACCAGCACGACTGCCAGTCGCCCACAATCAAGATGTCGCCATCCAAAGGCTGGGCGTAAGTGTAGTGGTTGACGACGGCCTGTGCGGCCAGCGTTCCGATGGTTGCGCCCACGCCATTGGTCATCAGCATGAAGAGTCCCTGGGCCGACGAACGAATGTTGGAGTCGGTGCTTTGGTCCACAAACAGCGACCCCGAGATGTTGAAGAAGTCGAAAGCCACACCATAGACAATCATCGAGAGCACGAAGAGCGCCACGCCAGGTATTCCGGGGTTGCCGAAGCCGAACAGGCCAAAACGCAAGACCCATGCGCACATGGCGATGAGCATGACATTCTTGATGCCGTACCGCTTCATGAAGAATGGGATGAGCAGGATGCAACACGTCTCGCTGATTTGCGAGAGAGAAATCAATATGTTGGCATGCTGTACGCCGAAGGTTTGGGCATACTCAGGAATGGCCTTGAAGCTGAACAGGAATGAGTTGGCATAACCGTTGGTGATTTGGAGGCTGACACCCAGCAACATGGAAAAGACGAAGAAGATGGCCATGCGCTTCTGCTTGAACAGGGCGAAAGCGCGAAGGCCCAAGGCGTCAATGACGCTTTTCTGTTCGTGCTTGTCACTGGTGGTGCAATGGGGCAACGTGAAGGTGTAGGCAAACAGGGTGATGCTCATCACGCCTGACGTGACAAATTGATTTTGGTTTGACTGGAAGCCCAGCAGGTCAACAAGCCACATGGTCAAGATGAAGCCGATGGTTCCGAAGACGCGTATGGGCGGAAAGTCCTTCACCGTGTCCATGCCTGCCTTGTTGAGCGAGAAATAGGCTACGGAGTTGCTCAAGGCCAATGTGGGCATGTAGAATGCGACAGAGATGGAATACAGGAGGAAGATGGTGGAGAACGACACGTGCTCGCCCGCCGTGAAGCCATAATAGGCGGTGGCGAACATGAAGACGCCAGCCAGCAGATGGCAGAAGCCCAACAGCCTTTGCGCGGGCACCCAACGGTCTGCCACGATGCCCATCAAGGCGGGCATGAAGATGGAGACGATGCCCTGCATGGAATAAAACCATCCGATATCGGAACCAATGCCAATATTGCCCAAATAACGGCCCATGGAAGTAAGGTAGGCTCCCCACACAGCAAATTGCAGGAAGTTCATCAGCGACAAGCGTACTTTCAGATTCATCTTTTTATTTTTTAATTTGCTGCAAAGATAGCAATTTTATGGGAAATAGATAGAAAAGGACCAAAAAAAATAGGTTGGGATAACCTGGTGCATGGGTTGTGAGCGTGTGGTTGTCGCTTTGTCCACTCGTCCGCCTTCCTCGCAAGTAAAGGCGGACTGATGGCATCGAGGGTCAATCTGTCAAAAGTCTTTTCTGAAAAAACGTTCCTCCGAGAAGAGGCAAATAGCTTGCGGAAATAGGAGACTTGTGGCATCAAGAGTTCAAAACGTGCCTTTCTGTCAGGATGTCGCCCTCTTTGGGTTTGCGATTGCTCCTCCATTGAGACAAGTTTGGCAGTTATCGTGGCCAGTTTAGGATGTTATCACACGATGATTCGGCATCTTTCATGTCACGATAAGGTAGGTATCTCCAGCAAAATGAACAAAGGAAAAGATTAAAGTGATTAGTTTATTCTACAAATTGTTGAATATCAGCAAGTTTTGTAAAATATAAAAAGCGAGCGTATTTGCGACCGACTGCAAGTTGACTGGCAA
>DAIOEQ010000254.1:0-3437 GCA_036746215.1 Prevotella sp. | reverse complement strand
AACCATTGTCTTTATGAAAATCAATACACATTGACCGCCTGTGCGCTGCTGCTCGGCCTGCAGGCACAAGCCAACCCCATCAGCCGACGGGAGGCACGCCAAGTGGCGCAGCAGTTTGTCGGCATCAGCGACGCCACGTCCGACAACGTGGCCAACGCGCCTTATTACGTCTTCTCACGCGGTGCCGGCAAGGGCTTCGTCATCGCAAGCGGCGACGACGAGACAGCGCCTATCGTGGGCTACACCGACCAGGGCGACTACGACCCAGCTCGCCTGCCGGAAGGGCTGAGGAACCTGCTCGCATCATGGGCAAGCAAGATTGAGACCCTGCAACAGGCACAGAAGACGCGCGCCCACAAGGCGCCCAAGCGCACCGTGGCGCAACGTCTGCAGGTGCCCTCCTACAAGCGTGCATGGGTCGACGTGCAACCCCTGGTGAAGACCCATTGGAACCAGGGATACCCTTACAACATCTTCTCGCCCAAGCGTGCCGACAACGGCCAACAGACGCTCACGGGATGTGAGGCCACAGCCGCCGCGCAGATTGTCTATTACTTCCGCCGCGACAACCCCGACACCTTGCTCTATGCCACGCCAACCTATAGCGAAGGCTGGTTCAACGCGCCCGTGACCTTCTCGCTGCCCGCCGGCACCCCCGTGCGCTACGACCTGATGAAGCTCAGCGGCACCGGCTCGCTCCAGCAAGACACGGCCGTGGCGGTGCTGATGTATGCCGTCGGCACATGCGCCCACCTGGGCTACGGCTACCAAGACGGCACAGCAACAGCCGGCAATACCGACAAAATGGGTGAGTCGATATCCAGCCAGTTCGCCCTGGCAAACGACTACCTGGGCAAGTGGAACTATAGTCAAGAGGGCTGGGAGAACATGGTCTACGCCAACGTGCGCGGCGGACGCCCCCTGCTCTACTCGGGCGCCAACGACTCACAGGGCGGACACGCAGTGGTGCTCGACGGCTACCAGGCTTCGACAGGTCTCTACCACTTCAACTTCGGTTGGGGCGGACAGGGTGACGGCTATTATACCGTGGACGACTCCACGGGCATGAACGGCTTCAGCAGCGGCCAGTCTGTGCTGGCCAACATCACGCCCAAGCGGCAGAACCTGAAGGGCAGTCTCGATTGTGGCAAGATGTACTATCGTGCCGACGGACAGATACGCGCCACCGTGAAAAACCTGGGTACGCTGGCCTACAAGGGCGTCTACCTCTACTGCAACTACACCAACGCCTTGCCCTCACGCTCCACTGACAACGAGACGGCCACCTATATCATCTCGGGTGACAGCGCCACCTTCACCTTCACCTATCGTCCCACACAGAACAAGCGGCTCTACATCTGGCTGACCGACGCCAACAAAAATGTACTCGACACGATGTCGGTGGAGATCAACCAGAGCGTGGCCGACCTGCATCTGGGCAGCATCAGCGTGGAGGCAGGCACGGAGACCGTCGACCGCGGTGGCATCCGCTACCAGCAAGTCAACGACAATCGCGCGCTCATCGCCGTCAGCCTCACCAACGGGGCCAACGGCAGCTTCTGCCAGCCCGTGTTCACCTGCCAGCTCGACAGCCTCAACGGCACCACGGGCGAGTGGGAGAAGTGCGCCACCAGGGCCATGAGCAAGATGGCCTTCGAGGTGGGACAGACGCGTGATACCACCTTCACCTTCACCGGCCTGCAGGAGGGCCGCTACTATCGCGCCTCGATGGTGAAGCGCGTCAATGCCGGCCTGCGCTCCGACATGATTTTCGACACACCCGACAGCATCGTCTTCTTCGTCGTGAAGAACCCCACGCTGAAGGTTGTGGCCCATGGCCGCACAGCCACCGTGACGGGCGACTGGAGTGCCATGCGCTTCACCGAGCAAGCCTACGACGCGTCGGTCACAGCCTACGACTTAACAGCCGTGGCACAACTGGCCACCCAGCCGAAGGCGGCCAACGAGAACGCACTCTTCTTCACTTCTGCCCCTATCACAGGCGCCAAGAACGTTGTGGCTGGCGGCATGTGCGACAGCTTGGTGATCCACACCAGCCATGAGTTCTCCACACCGATGGCCTTCACCGCCAGCAAGGCCGTGCTTGTGCTCGACAGCGCGAAAGCCGGACGCTGGGGCGACGTGGTGGTGCCCTTCAGCGCGGCACTGCCCTACGGCATGCAGGGACGTGTCATCACCGAGGTAAGCCGTGCGCGCCTCACTGTCGATAACGTGCGTGAGGTGGAGGCCATGACACCGCTGCTCTATCTCACCGACCACGACGCCCTGCGCACCATCGAAGGCACTGACGTGACGATATCGACAGACACCATCGGAACGGCGCTCAATGACCTTTGGCGGGGCTCCACGCTCCGGACCACCCTTAGCCGCAACGCCGGCCTACTGACACCCACGGTCAGCGTACCCGCCTACATGACGTATGACAAGGGAACCCTCCTGGCGCCCTTCACCACTGAGCTCGACACCCTCTATCGCTCGGGCTACCGCATCTCCAATACGACCGATGTCGCCGTGGACCGCAACTACATGCTCTTGGCCGACACCATCAACCTGGCCTACCAGGTCATCGCCCAATATGGCGACGGGGCGCGCGCCTTCCTGGCCGACAGCCTGAAGAAGTGCGAGGATATCTTCACCTATTACACTTACGGCGGCGCACAATATTCCGAGTGTCGAAAGGCTTACGTCAATCTCGGAGCGACCATCCGCGCCTTCCTCGCCGACCCGGTGGCCAGTGGCATCCGTGAAGTGGAAATCAACGACATCACGCCTGACGACAAAGACGTGCCCGTGACCTACTACAGTCTCGACGGCCGCCAGCTGTCGCAGCCACAGCGTGGCATCGTCATCGTGAAAAGGGGACGCAAGACGTGGAAAATGGTCGTCAGGTAATCATGGAAGAGACGTCTTGAACCATTCGGCATGAGGAATGCCGAGACCTTAACGTCGCGATATTTCGGCCCATACCTCGGGAAGCACCGGGGTGTGGGCCGTGTCTTTCGTGTGAACGGCCTCCTGGGATGCCACGCCCTTGTTTCGAATCATGTTACAGGTGGGTTCTATAAATTACCACCTACAAAGAGAAACTAATTGCCTCCGTGCTTGCTGTCAAGAGCGCGCGTCGACTCTGCCCACAATCAAGATACTCAATTCGTATAGCCCATACATCGGCATCATCATCATAAAGCAAGTGAACAAGTCTGGAGGGGTTGTCACCGCTGATACCAAACCTATCAGTACAAAGGCATGGCGGCGGTAGTGCTTCATGAAGTCCGCATGAAGGACTCCTATCTTCGCCAGGAAAAAAGACACGACAGGTAGCTGAAACACCAGTCCCGTCAACAAGGTCAGGGTGACAAAGGTCGAGATATAAGACTCCAAGTTGATTTGATTCACTACGCTCGCCGCCACTTGAT
>DAIOEQ010000253.1:0-3458 GCA_036746215.1 Prevotella sp. | reverse complement strand
CCTTTCCCTCGGCCCCCTCCACGGGAACGGGGATGCCCCAGTCGAGGTCGCGTGTCATGGCACGGGGCTGCAAGTCCATGTCGAGCCACGACTTGCACTGGCCGTAGACGTTGGGACGCCATTCCTTGTGGCCATTGAGAATCCAGTCTTTCAGCCAACCTTGATATTCGTTGAGCGGGAGATACCAGTTCTTGGTCTTGCGCACCTCGGGCTTGGCGCCGCTGATGGTGGAGTGGGGGTCGATGAGCTCCATGGGCGAGAGGTCGCTGCCACACTTCTCACACTGGTCGCCATATGCGTTAGGGTTGCCGCAGTGGGGGCATGTGCCCATGATATAGCGGTCGGCGAGGAATTGGTGGGCCTCCGGGTCATAGTATTGCTCGGTCTCCTTCTCCACGAGCTTGCCGTCCTTGTAGAGCTTGCTGAAGAAGTCGGAGGCAAACTTGTTGTGCACCTTCGATGTGGTGCGGCTGTAAATGTCAAACGAGATGCCAAACTCCTTGAACGAGTCCTTGATGATCTTGTGGTAGCGGTCGCACACGTCTTGTGGCGTGATGCCCTCTTTCTTGGCGCGGATGGTGATGGGCACACCGTGCTCGTCTGATCCGCCGATGAAGATGACATCCTCCTTTTTCAGGCGAAGGTAGCGCACGTAAATGTCCGCGGGAACATATACACCGGCCAGGTGGCCGATGTGAACACCACCGTTGGCATAGGGCAACGCGGCGGTGACAGTGGTACGCTTGAATTTCTTTTCTTCCATCTGTATTTTGTCGTTATTATATTATTATGGTGCAAAATTACGAATTTTAATTTAGTAATGGGCTATTTTTATTTTAGTAATATGCCCTTTTTCCATGCATGACGTGCTAATTGGGGCTTGGTGAGGTGCTTTTTCGTCTTGTTGGTAGGCTTTTCGCGCTCACGAAATATCCATCTGTGGCTTGACGAGCGCCAAGAGCTTCTCCACCAGGCGTGGCACGGCATAGCGGTCAATGGTCTCCTCGGCCACCCACACGTAGTCATCGGCGGGTAACACGGGTCGCTTGTCGGTCTCAAGAAGATAGAAATCGGCAATGATGACGCGGTGGGTGAGCACATGGCGCACGCCCTGTCGCAACAGCGTCAGTCGACCGTCGAAGGTGGGCACGGGACCCTTTTCGTAGAGGGGTGGCTCCCACAGGCCTTGCCAGATGTCGCCCTCGCCCCGTCTTCTCAAGGCCACCAGGCCGTGGCAGCGCACCCATACGAAGGCCATGTGGCGCGTCTGCGTCTTCACGGTCTTCTGTTTCACGGGCAGTTGGGCCGTCAGTCCCTCCTGGTGGGCCACGCAGTTGTCCGCCAGAGGACAGTCGGCACACTGGGGAGACTGGGGCGTGCACACCATGGCGCCCAAGTCCATGAGCGCCGAGTTGGCCTCGCGCCAGGAGACATGGCTCACCATGGGCTTGGCCTTCAGGTCTTTGCTCCCGGTTGCCAAGTTCTTGTCTTGGGGCTTCTTTCGGTCTTTTTCTTCAATAGTAAGGCCAAAGAGATGCTCGCCCGCCAAGCGGAACTCGCGTTTGCCCTCGGTGGTGTTGATGGGCGTGGCGATGCCGAGCAGGCGGGCGAAGACGCGATAGGCGTTGCCGTCGATGGCCACGGCGGCGCGGTCGAAGGCAAAGGCGGCGATGGCCGAGGCCGTGTAGTCGCCCACGCCCTTCAGTTGGCGAATGGCCTCCACCGTGTCGGGAAAGTGGCCCAAGGCCACAATCTGCCGGGCGGCCGCGTGGAGGTTGCGCGCCCTCGAATAGTAGCCCAGTCCTTGCCATAGCTTCAGCACCTCGTCTTCAGATGCCTCGGCCAGGTCGGTCACGGTGGGGAAGTGGCGCATGAAACGTTCCCAATAGGCTTGTCCCTGCGCGATGCGGGTTTGTTGCAGGATGACCTCGCTGAGCCAGATGGCATAGGGATCTTGTGTGTGGCGCCATGGTAAGTCGCGCCCATGGCTGTGATACCACTCCGTCAGTTTGCCCAAGAAAGCCGCTGCGTCCATCATCGTTTCTTGGCACATTGCGGGCAGACGCCCTTGATCATATAGTTAACCGTGTGCATCTCATAGCCCTGCGGCAAGTCCACCATGGGAATGGGAGTGTCGTGGAAGCAGAAGATGCGGTGGCAGCGCTCGCAATAGAAATGGACATGCATGTCATCGTCTTCATCGCTGTCGCCATGGCTGAGGCAAAGCTCATACTTCACGCCGCCGTCGCCATCCTCAAGCTGGTGCACCAGGTGGTGCTCACGAAAGATGACCAAGGCGCGAAAGATGCCACTCTTGTCGATGGTGATGATGCGTTCCTCCAGTTCGGAGAGTGAGGCCGGGTGCTCGTTGGCCGCCAAGGCCTTCACCACCACGATGCGGTTGGCCGTGGGCTTGACGCCATGGCGCTCCAACAGTTTTACGCAGGTAGTTTCATCCATATTGTTGTTATGTCTAATCGTCGTGGCGCAAAGGTAAGCATATCTGCCGGGATGGACAAGAAAAAGCGTGGGAGAAAAGCCTCAATAGGCTCAATAGGCTCAATAGGCTCAATAGGCTCAATGGGCTCAATGGCCCCATTATGCCTACAATGCCCATTATGCCCATTATGCCCATATCCCCCTTGATACATTTTGATGCCAAAACACGGAAAACCATCTGTTTTCCTTTGCCAATCCGCCTGTTTGCGCTACCTTTGCAAAACATAAAACAAACGGCAATGAAAATCATCCAACCCCAATTTGAGATATGGCCACAAGGGCCAGGGCTCGACGGCCTGTACCGCCAGATAGAGCGGGTGGGCCGTGTGTGTTACAAGAGCGAGGACCACTGCACGCCGACATCGGCGCGCCCCTTCGTGGAGCGCATGCTGAAAAACCGTCACTTGGCCATGCTCGAACATGGCACCGTCTACTTGCAAGCGCCCGCTGCGGAGGGTTCCCACAGTGACAATCCCAGTAATGTTTACGCCCGCTACAACGACAACAAGTTCTCCATGGTCCGCGTATGCGACGGTGTGGCTCACGTCACCACCAATCTCCGCGTGCTGGCCGAGAACGGATGGATGGACGACCTGCAACTGCTCTGTGAACCCACGGAGCACCACGAGCGCCGTGTCACCGTGCATTTCACCACGCAGATAGCCATCACGCGCGAGTTCAACCGTCATCGCGCCGACTCGATGGCCGAGCAGTCGACCCGCTACTGCAACTACTCCAAGGATAAGTTTGACAACGAGATATCTGTCAACCTGCCCCAGTTTGTCGCCGACCTGCCCCAGGGCGACCTGGCGGAGCGTGTCGCGGCGGGCGACATCGACCTCACGGGCGCCGACCTTATGGAATTGGCGCGGAAGGTGGCCACGGGCGAGGCGAGCGACATGGAAAACTGGCTCTTTGCCAACGCCGCAGCCGAAAGGGCCTACATGAACCTTGTGGCA
>DAIOEQ010000252.1:0-3467 GCA_036746215.1 Prevotella sp. | reverse complement strand
GACCAAGCAACTGGCGGAGGAGATCGCCCACTCCACCACCGTGACCTACGCCGACGTGGTGGCCGTGCTGGCCGAGACCTCCCAGGCGCTGAAGCAGCACCTGCAGAACTCCCACAAGGTGGTGCTCGACGGCATCGGCTCGTTCAAGGTGGGCATCAGCACCGCACCTGCCAACACCAGCGCCGACTTCGGCGTGCCCAACATCAAGAGCTTCCACATCAACTATTCGCCCGAGGTCCACTTCCAGGGTAACGGCCAGGTGTCGGAGAAGAACCGCCGCAAGGGCTCCTATGTCAAGGACCTGCTCGACGGCATCACCGCCAAGGAGGCTCCGAAGAACGCCGTCGGCGTCGCCCTGGACGAGGACAACGACCAGTAGGCCGCTACCCTCACGGCGCCCGCCCCGCGCACCGGCAAGCCCTCATGCCACAGGCGGGGGCTTGCCCCCCGCTGGGCGGGCTCGCCTTAGGTAACCCATACAACGAGTACAACACCCGCACGGGTGACAAGCATGAAAGTCGTTTGTATGAGCCAACTATGCACAGCTACTTGTCTTAAACCAACCAACTAACCCTTCTGAAAATCATGAAAATGTCGAAACAAACTTGGCGAAGCATCATCCAGCTGGCCCTCAGCATCCTGTCGGCCGTGGCCACCACCCTCGGCCTGAACAGTTGCCTGTGACCCGCAGCCGTCGGAGACACCGCGTGCGGTGTGCCGGCGGCTTTAATGGAAGCCTTTTCCTGGTTTACCATTCGTGCGCAGCAATATTCCCGCAAATATTTGACCTTCTCGAAGTTTTTGTCTATTTTTGCACAAACGATAGCATCATTGACGGAAGCAGCATGAAACAACAAGCGAAACGAGTTCCTTACGGAGTGTCAGACTTTAGGTCTGTCATTGAGCAGAATCAGTATTATGTCGATAAAACCATGTTCTTGCCAGAATTGGAGAGCCAGCCGAGCAACCTGTTTTTCATCCGGCCTCGCCGTTTCGGAAAGAGCATCTTCTTGAGCATGCTCTACTCTTACTATGACTGCGAACAAAAAGACCTGTTCGACACGTTATTTGGCAACTTGTGGATAGGCAGTCACCCGACCCGTTTACAGGGAGCGTATCAAGTGCTGTTCTTGGACTTCTCGCAGATTACAGGCAAAGTTGACGTGCTTGAGGAGAGGTTCAACGCATACATGAGCATCAATCTGAATGCTTTTGTGCGACGGTATTCCCGATATTATCAAGAAGAAAAGGAAGAGATCTTGTCCCAAACAGAATATGCGGACAAGATGGAACTGCTATTTAAGGCAGCCAAGGCACATGGCTATTCGCTCTATCTCATCATTGACGAATACGACAACTTCACGAATGTGGTGCTCAACGAGCATGGAGAAAAGGTTTATCATGCCATCACCCACGCTGACGGATTCTATCGTGACGTTTTCAAGAAGTTTAAGGGCAACTTTGAACGCATTTTCGTGATGGGCGTCAGTCCGGTCACGCTTGACGATGTGACGAGCGGATACAACGTGGGATGGAACATTTCCGTAAAGCCCGAGTTCAACGAGATGTTGGGTTTCTCCACCAAGGATGTCATCGAGATGTTCACCTATTATAGGGAGATGGGTTGCATCCCCGCAGGCAGTGACATCGAGGCCATTGTGAGCGAGATGAAGCCGTGGTATGACAACTATTGTTTTGCGGAGGAGGCACTTGACAAGGAAGCGCGCATGTTCAACTGCGACATGGTGCTCTATTATCTTCGCAATTACATGGACTATGGCCGTGCGCCAAGACAGATGATAGACCCCAACACCCGAACCGACTACGGCAAGATGAAAAGGCTACTGCAGTTTGACAAGCTGGACGGGGAGCGCCGCGGCATCATCCACAAGATTGCCGAGGACGGTCAGATTGTGGCGCAGCTCGCGCCACAGTTCTCCGCCTACCAAATCCCGAAGGCGGAGATATTCCCGAGCCTGCTGTTTTATTACGGCATGCTGACCATCAAGGGCACACGCGGCTCGAAACTGATACTGGCCATCCCCAACAACAACGTGCGCAAACAATATTATGGTTATCTGGAGGAGGAATACCAAGCAAGATCGTATGTCGACACAAACAAGCTAACCGACTACTATTATGACATGGCATATGAAGGCCACTGGGAGAAAGGGCTCCGCTTCATGGCCGATGCCTACGCAAAGGTGTCGGCAGTGCGCGATGGCATTGAGGCCGAGCGAAATCTCCAGGGGTTCTTCATGGCTTACCTCAACCTTAACGATTATTACATCACGGCGCCGGAGCTGGAGCTCAATCATGGCTATTGTGATTTTTTCCTCTTGCCCGACCATACACACTATGCCAGCCGCCACAGTTACATCCTCGAGCTCAAGGTCATCCCAAGGAAAGAGTTTGCGGAGGAACAAAGGGATGTCCTCGATGAGGATGGCAGGCCCTTGACCAAGGCGGAGAGGCAATGGCGCCAGGCCGTGGAGCAAATCAATCGATACGCCGTAGCGCCAAGGGTGGAAGCCTTGCGCCAGGGCACCACGCTCCACAAGATCATCATGCAGTTCAAGGGATGGGAGCTGGCCAGGATGGAGGAAGTGTGATTGAGGAGAAAGGCATCGCCCTCGGCCTATGGCTGCGCCAGCAGGCGCATGATGTCGGCGGGCGGGCGATGTTCTTCGAACAGGCCAGCCATCACCTCCATGTAGGGCGCCACATGGGCGAAGAAGTCGCGGTAGCCCTCACAGAGGTAGTTGAGCCCCGGCTCGCCGTCGGCCGTCAGCGCGAAGCGGTTGCGCGGGCACTCGCCATGGCACGCCCGCAGCCACGGGCACTGGCGGCCTTGGCCCGGCCAAAGCGCCGCTGGCGCTCGCCATACATCATCTCGACCAGCGACTGCTCGCGGATGTTGCCCAGCCGATACTCGGGAAACACGAAGTGGTCACACGAGTAGACATCGCCGTTGTGCTCCATCACCCCCGCGTGGCCGCAGTGCTTGGCCATGGTGCAGATGCCCGGCGCCACCCCCACCCAGTTGGCCAGCGTGGCGTCGAAGAGGTTGACGAAGCAGGAGCCCACGTCGTGGCGCACCCACTCGTCGAAGATGGCGCACAGGAACTGTCCCCACTGCTTGGGTCGCACGGAGAACGGCGCCACCTCGCCCGTGTCGCCAAGCGAGGCCAGCCGCCTGCCGTCGGCATGTGGGCTGAGACGCTCCACGACGGGCGTCACCTGGATGTACTGGCAGCCGATGTCCTTGAAGAAATGGTAGAACGCCAGCGGATGGTCGGCGTTGAGGCTGTTGGCCACGGCCAGCGCGTTCCACTCCACGCCGTGGCGGCGGAGCGTGTCGATGCCCGCCATCACCTCCCGGAACGACGGGCCGCCGCCCCTCGTGTGGCGGTAGGCGTCGTGGTAGGCCTCCGGGCCGTCGACGGACACGCCGATGAGCCATCCCT
>DAIOEQ010000251.1:3207-3470 GCA_036746215.1 Prevotella sp. | reverse complement strand
TTAAGGATACGGAATTCCGACATGCGCAAGGATGTCGGAATTCTTTTTCGTTTTATCCGCGCTTAATTTATTAACAACTAAAACTGTAAACATCATGGGATATATGTCACAAGAAGGCTACGACAAGCTCGTGGCTGACCTCCACCAGCTGGAGGCCATTGAGCGCCCGAAGGCTTCAGCCGCCATCGCCGAGGCTGCCGACAAGGGCGACTTGAGTGAGAACTCTGAGTACGACGCCGCCAAGGAGGCGCAGGCCCACCTGG
>DAIOEQ010000251.1:0-3197 GCA_036746215.1 Prevotella sp. | reverse complement strand
GGAGAAGCGCATCAACAACCTGAAGATGACCATCGCGCAAGCCAAGATCGTAGACATGAGCCGGCTCTCCACCGACGCCGTGCAAATCATGTCGAAGGTGGAGATGACCAACCTCGCCCTCAACAAGAAGATGACTTACACCATCGTCAGCGAGAACGAGGCCGACCTCAAGTCGGGCAAAATCTCCATCAAGACCCCCATCGCGCAGGGCTTGCTCAACAAGAAGGTGGGCGACGTGGCGGAAATCAAAATCCCCAGCGGCGTCATCAAGTTGCGCATCGACAAGATCAGCATCGACGCCTAAACGGGCACGCTACCCGTCACAACATCTTCCACACAACTAATCACACACGACTATGGCAACCATCTTTAGCAAGATCGCCGCTGGCGAGATACCCAGCTACAAGTGCGCCGAGGACGACAAGTTCTACGCGTTCCTCGACATCAACCCCATCGTGAAAGGCCACACGCTGGTCGTTCCGCGCAAGGAGATAGACTACATCTTCGACATGGACGACGACGACCTGGCCGCCTTCGAGGTCTTCGCCAAGAAGGTGGCAAAGGCCATCCGCGCCGCCTTCCCCTGCAAGAAAGTGGCGCAGGTGGTGCTCGGACTGGAGGTCAACCATGCGCACATCCACCTCTTCCCCATCAACAACGAGGCAGACGTCGACTTCAAGAAGCACGTCAAACTCTCCGACGAAGAGATGAAAGACACCGCCGACAAGATTCTTGAGGCATTCAAGAAACTCTAAAAAGTGGGCTAAGTGATTAAAAAACAACAGGAAATCCACTCCATTTGGGGTGGATTTTTTGTATCTTTGCAGAAGATAGGCTGCGCTCGGCAAAGGCAAGGCCACCAAGCGCCGGCTTGGCGCCCGTCACTTGCCGCGCAGCCGCGCCACGACAGGCGCCCCGACGACACACGACAACACACGACAACACACGACAACAATCACAATTAACCATAACTATCATGAAACAACGACAAATCCTGACGACCCTGGCCGCCGCGCTGATGATGTCACTGGGAGCGCACGCCCAGCAACACCAGTTCACGGTGAACACCAAGCCAGGCGCACCCGTGCAGTCTACGATGTACGGCATCTTCTTCGAAGACATCAATTTCGGAGCCGACGGCGGTCTCTACGCGGAGATGGTGGAGAACCGGAGCTTCGAGTTCCCCGACCGGCTCATGGGCTGGGGCACCTTCGGCAACGTCACCGTGAGCGACGTGAAGCCGGCCTTCGACCGCAACCCACACTACGTGGTGCTCGAGAGCGCGGGACACAACCAGAAGGTCACGGGACTTGAGAACCGGGGCTTCTTCGGCATGGGACTCAAGAAAGACATGACCTACGACTTCTCGGTCTATGCGCGCCTCCACCTGCTGCAGGGCAAGGAGGCCAAGATCCGCGTGGAAATCGTCGACGACGAGGATGTGCCCATCGACCGAAAGACCATCACCGTCACCAACAACAAATGGCAGAAATACACCGTGCAGCTCAAGTCCAGCAAGACGGTGGAGAAGGGCCTCATGCGCATCTTCCTCGAGAGTGCCGAGGGCGTGGACCTCGACCACGTGAGCCTCTTCCCCGGTGACAACTGGAACGGGCTGCGCGCCGACCTCGTGAAAGACCTCGAGGACCTGCACCCCGGCATCTTCCGCTTCCCCGGCGGATGCATCGTGGAGGGCACCGACCTGGAGACGCGCTACCAGTGGAAGAACACCGTCGGGCCGGCCGAGAACCGACCGCTCAACGAGAACCGCTGGAACTACACGTTCCCACACCGTCTCTATCCCAACTATTACCAGACCTACGGCCTGGGCTTCTACGAGTTCTTCCTGCTCTCTGAGAAGATTGGCGCCGAGCCCCTGCCCGTGCTAAGCTGCGGACTGGCCTGCCAATACCAGAACGGCGACGGCGACAAGAACGCCCACGTGGCCCTGGCTGACCTGCAGCCTTACATCGACGACGCCCTCGACCTCATCGAGTTTGCCAACGGCGACGTGTCGACAAAATGGGGAAAGCTGCGCGCCGACATGGGGCACCCGAAGCCGTTCGGCCTCAAGCAGATCGGCATCGGCAACGAACAGTGGGGCCCGATGTATCCCGAGCGCCTGCAGAAGTTTGTGGAGCAGATCCGCGCCAAGTATCCCGACATCAAGATTTGCGGCTCGGCTGGCCCGACAGCCGGCGGCAAGGACTTCGACTACGGCTGGCAGGAGATGCGCAAGCTGAAAGTCGACCTCGTGGACGAGCACTACTACTGCCCGCCCGAGTGGTTCCTGAAGAACGCCGGACGCTATGACAACTATGACCGCAAGGGCCCGAAGGTGTTCGCCGGCGAGTATGCCTCACACGTCAAGGGCGTGGACAACCAGCCCACCGTGGCCAAGAACAACTGGGAGGCGGCGCTCTCCGAGGCGGCCTTCATGACAGGCCTCGAGCGCAACGCCGACGTGGTGTGGCAGTGCACCTACGCACCGCTCTTCGCCCATGTCGAGGGCTGGCAGTGGCGCCCCGACCTCATTTGGTTTGACAACCTGAAGAGTGTGCGCTCAGCCAACTGGTACGTGCAGATGCTCTATGGCACCTACAAGGGCACCAACGTGCTGCAGCTCACCGAGAACGGCAAGGCGGTGGAGGGCGCCGACGGCCTCTACGCCAGCGCGGTCTACGACAAGCCGAGCAAGAAGTTTATCGTGAAGGTGGCCAACGCGGGCGACCAGCCCCAGCAGGTGGTGCTCTCCTTCAAGGGCGCCAAGGGGCTCACCAAGGCGCAGGTCATCTCGCTGCACGCCGATGACATGCGCGCCACCAACTCCCTGGAGCAGCCCAACAACGTGGTGCCCCGCGAGAGCGAGGTGCAGGCCGACGGAAGCTCCGTCACGCTGACTGTCCCGGCCAAGACGTTCCAGGTGGTGCGCCTCTGAGCCGCCGCGACATCACACACCACACTAACGACATCCGGAAAAAGCCGCCAACTTGCTGAGTTGGCGGCTTTTTCCTTTTCCATGGAGGTCGGAAGGACGAGGTTGTGGCTGGTTTGCCTATGGCATCCCATGCCTCTTCACTCGGAAGAAATCATTGACAAAATGAAGACAAACGACTATCAAAAACAGGCGATATTTCCCATGCTGAAATCTTTTGGCCGAAATACGCAAAAACAGGCTATTTTCACAACCTCCTGAC
>DAIOEQ010000250.1:0-3497 GCA_036746215.1 Prevotella sp. | reverse complement strand
TTCTTATGGGCCCGTGAGTCCATGGGGCCACGGCCATCAGTGTCAGTCATCCCAGGAGCCCCAGTTGCCATTGCCCTTGGCGCCCGAGATTTCCGAGCCTTCGCCACCGAGATTGCCGCCCGTCTCGTCCTTGATGTCGATGGGCGGTTGCGGATTGGAGTCGCGGTCATCGCCTGGCGTCCAGGCGCCCTTGGTGTTCGAACCTGCGAGCAGGCAACTTGTGTATTCTATCCGATAGCAACTTATGCTGGGTGTGATATATGCGCGTTTTTTCATGATTGCAAAATTATTACGAATGGTTTGGTTGCGATGGACATTAGCGGATGACCATCTTCTTTCCGTTGACGATGAAGACACCGGGGCGAAGGCCCGTCATGGCGTCGACGCGCTGGCCGTTGAGGTTATAGACCTTGGCCTGCTGTTGGCGCGTCACGTCCTCCACCTGGCCGATGGCCGTGGGCGTCGTCGTGTCACAAGAGAAGGTGAGCGGCTTGGCCGCCTGCTCGTCGGCGCCACCGGCCTGCACGGTGATCCAGCAGCGGTAGCCCTGCATCCAGTGGTCGAACGTCAGGTGGTACATGTCACCCTGGTTGAAGATGTAGTCGCCCTTGCTCACCACCTGATGGCTGTCGTAGCTGCCCCGGAAGTCGAGGGCGGTGATGCTCCAGTCGGCGGGTATCTGGTCGGTCAGGTCGAGGTCGGCGGCACGCATGGCCGTCGCGTCGAAGGTGACGCCTCCGGCCTCCAGGTCCTTGTCGACGATGTAGACGCCACCCTTCACGGTGCCCTTCGTCTCGTCCTTGGTGGCGCGGATGTCTCCGGCGTCCCAGGTGGAGTAGACCTTGTCGGCGTCACTGTGGTTCGTCACCCAGTCGTTGTCAACATATATTATATAAGGTGTGTTGGCCTTGAGGTATTCGCCCGTGGCCTGGTCCTCAGCGACCTCCTTGAAGCCGATGATGTGCAGCGTGGTGCCGTCGGCGCCCTTGGCCTCATAGAGGTGGTCGGCGCCGGCCAGCTGGGCCTTGGGGCCGAAGGCGTTGGCAAACTGGGCCTTGGTGAGCGCCACGGGCAGGATGAGCGAGTTCCACTTGCCGCCCACAAATGTCCGCTGGAAGTACATCGTGATGTTCTTCTTGTAGGTCTTGTCCTTCTTGTCGGCCGGCGTCACGCTCTCCTGGAGCACCAGGTCTTGCTTGCAGTCGTCGGCGGGCTCGTCGGCGTCGGGGGTGCCGTCGGCGTCCTTGTCGTTGCGCAGGAGCAGTCCGTAGACCTCCAGGCCGCTGAGCAGCGACACGCCCTTGCCCTCGGTGATGGCCACCTCGTCATAGTCTTTCTTGGGGTTGATGAAGATGTAACCCTTGTCGCCCACGCTGATGACGTTGGCCCCGAGCACGCTCCAGTCGTCGTAGGTCTCCACGGGGTCGTCCAGTCCGCTCTTGTAGGTCTTCACCACGACGGCTCCAGCCACGTCGAGCCCGAGGCCCACGGCCTCCTTGTTGACCACCACCACGAGTTGCTTGTTGCGTGAGGCGGTGCGGCCGAGCTTGACGGCGAGCGTCGAGCCCGACACGGCCTTCAGGCCGACGGGGAAGGTGGCCTTGGTGTCCATGTCGCCGTCGATGCAGTTGGTGATGTCTTTCAGTCCGTTGCCCACATTGGCCACGTTGACCGACTGCGTGCGCTCGCCGTCGATGCTGGCGTCGGTGTTGGCAAACGACACGATGGTGGCGCCGTCCATGGGGTCGTCGAGCACGGCGTCCTCATCGGCCGTGTAGGCGTAATAGATGTTGAGCACGCTCAGGTCGGCGCCCAGCAGGCCCGACGAGTAGAGGCGTATCTCATCAAACGCGGTGTCCTCGGGCACCGTGATGGCGTAGCGCACCTTGTGGGTGTCCTCGCTGCCGATGAGCTTGGCCGTGATGGCACCCGTGGTGATGTCGCCGCCCACCTGCTGTCCGTCCTTGTAGACGCGCACGTTCATCAGCTTGAGCACGTCGGCCTTGAGGGCGCTGCCCTTGGCCGTCACCACGAAGCCGGCCTGCACGGCCTTGCTGCCGTCGGAGATGTCGCCCGTGGTCTTGCGGACGCTGCAGAGGTAAGAGTCACCGATAGTCACGCCGCCGAAGTAGGAGGCGTAGTCGTTGAGTTTGGGCGTGAGGATGTTGGATGAGTTCTTGACTATCGAGAGGATGTTGACGCCCTTCGAGTCGCCCTCGCCCAGTTCGTAGTCGCCCTGTCCCGAGGCGGTGTTGACCAGGACGTGTTCCTTCTGGTCTTCGGCGGCCTGTCGGCTGTCGGTTCCGCCATAGTGGATGGTCACATATTGCGCGCAGCGCTGTCCCTCGGGTTCGCCGAGGTTGGTGACCTTCAGGCGCACGGTCACATTGTCGGACGTGCAGTAGCTGAAGTCGACCGTGTTGTTGGTCGCGTCGAGACGCACGGCGTCATCATTCGTCTGGTCAATGGTCCACTGCACGTTGGGATAGTCCTTCTGATCCCAGGCCAACTGGTAGTGGGAGTCGCAGTCGCAGAGGTCAAGGCTTGCCGTCGGCGCCATCTCACACTGGTGGCCCACCGTGGTGGGCTCGGGCACGATGAAGGCATACTTGGCCACTGTGGCGCCGGCCACCGACACGCCAAGCAGCATCACCTTGATGCCCGAGAAGGCGCACGGGGCCTTGATGGAGAGTTTCTTTTCGCCGGCGCTGAGGTCAAGGCCGAGCACGGTGGAGCTGACGGCCTTCTGGTAAATCACCTCGCCGTCGCGGTCGAGCAGGAAAAGCGTGGGGGTGAGAGCCACGTTGAGCAGTCCGCCGGTGCTGATGACGAAGCCCGCCTCGGTGCCCGCGGGGAACACCTGCTCCGTTTCTGGCAGCGAGGCGTCGTTGGCCACCACCTGCGCATAGCCCGACGAGCCCAATTGCAAGCCAGCCGAGATGGTGGCGCTGTTGGTGAGGTCGTCGTCGCAGAGATGCTTCTCGTTCGCGAAGTCCGACGACTTTCCCTCGACCGTGACACTGGCCGAGTAGTCCTTGACGCGTGTGTCGGTGAGCGTGTACTCGCCGTCGCCCACGAAGGCGTAATAAATCTCGAGGCCTTTCACCACGCTCACGTCGATGCCGGCGGCACCCACGAGGGCCACCTCATCGTAGTCCTCGTCAGGCTGGTCCTTGGCCACGATGTCCACGGCGTCGCTGCCAATGTTGATGTCGCCCACATTGAGGTTGAGCACGGTGTAGCCCTTCTGCTCCACTTCGGAGGTCTTCAGGATCTTGCCGTCACGATAGAAGCGAATCATGTAGTTGTTCTGCAACACACTGAGCTTCAGCACGTCGCTCTGTCCCGAAATCTTGAAGCCGGCCTTGGTGCCCTTGTCGAAATAGTGCTTCATGTCGCGCACGCCCACGATGGGCGACCCGGCCAGGAGCGTGGCCGACACGGTACTGGGGATGGTGTAGTGGTTGGAGAGGTCCTCGTCGCAGAGGTTCTGCATG
>DAIOEQ010000249.1:0-3499 GCA_036746215.1 Prevotella sp. | reverse complement strand
GTGGTAAAGATACACTGTCTTTCCATCACTTGTCGTATAGACCTTGCCATCCGTTCCGTATTTCCACACGACCTTGGCCGTGGTGAATTGCAAGTTAGCGTTCATGTAGCGGTCCTTGCCGTCAGTGATATAAATGCCATCACCCTTTTTAATGCTTGTAGACAGACTATTGTCGTAGAGCACGCGCGCCCCCACAATGCGGTATCCTACGGGAATGCGTGTCTTGCCGTCCTGCTCGAGGGCGTCGGTCGGCGCCTCCAGCCAGTAGGTGCCGTTCTTCAAACCCAGGAACTGTCGCTCGCCAGCAAGGGCTATTTCAGAAATGCTCTTGTCGCCCTCCGTGCCCGCCACAGCCGCACCATTGACGACGCCTGCCTGGTCGTAGAAGAGGAAGTCGGCCTTCAGGTCCTTCACGTTGTTATAATTATACTTATAAGAAGTATAATCTTCCTTCGTCTGCATTGTGATCTGTCCCAGGTCCACGCGATCCGTCTTAAAGGGCAGGGCCAAGCAGGAGACCGCCTTGGGCAAGACCTTACTCTCTGGCGCAAGCACTTCATTGAACTTGCCTGTGCACTCGAAGGTGATGACAAACGACGTGACCTTCACGCGCGCCATGCCTTCCGCCGAATGGTCCTGGCGGAAATAGAGGATGTTGCCCATGTCGCTATCCGTGAGCGACGTGCGCTGAAGGATTTTCCCCGTATTGCCTCTTGAGACGGTCACACTCTCGCGTGTGTCCTTAAATGCGCCATCCATTTCCCTGAATGTACTTGTCTGCGTGCCTTTGCCATCATAGTCCATCACGATCTTATAACCCGTGAAGCGATAGCCTTTGGGCAATGACAGGGAGATGTGGTTGATGACAGTAGTAGATTTACCGGAAGCGAAAACCAATTGGCCATCGACCACGCCCACATTATTGGCGTGTTCCGCCATCAAGCCAGCGGCGGTCAGTCCGCTTTTGTCGGAGGTGACAAGCGTCATAGGCAACTGGTTGTGTATCCACACGCCGCCAAAACCATCAAGATGGCTTTCACCACTATAACTGGCCGCCGAGACCACGTTGCCGGTCTGGGGGCTGATGCTCACGGTCTGGGCGGACACGCCACAACAGACCGACAACAAGATCGCTATCGCTGAGCAACAGAGGAAGGCTCGGCAATGAGCGACCATCAACTTCTTCTTCGTTTTCATTAGCATAATCATTTGCGATTTTTAATTCATACATGTTATGCTTCCGATGCCGCGTCCCCCTCCCCTCATGACGG
Source organism: Prevotella sp. (assembly GCA_036746215.1). Lineage (GTDB taxonomy): Bacteria > Bacteroidota > Bacteroidia > Bacteroidales > Bacteroidaceae > Prevotella. Next base: position 2,228 of record DAIOEQ010000249.1, on the reverse strand, counting down.
GCAACTGCTCATCGCAAGCGCCGCAAAGTTAAGCATAAAGGAAACAGAAAAACGCATGATTTCCTCCAAGGATGTAACAATCGGAATGTTACAAGGCAGTGAGCGCAGCGTATCCAGATGTATCATTCCCACAAAAAAGAGTTTCATTCCATGTATCATCGAAAGGAAACACCTCAGTCACACGCAAAAGCCCACATCGCTAAGAAAGCGAGAAAGCCATGTTGTCGGCGCTCTGTTTCAACAAGTTACGCACACAATCGGGCGCGCACTTTCACTTGTAACATTTTCGAAGACGCACACATGGCAAAATGTGACAACCTATTTGTAACATCACTAACTGAGAATTTTAACAGGAGACAGGCATGATTCTCCGAAATTTGTCTTAACTTTGCGCGGTGAAGAGAAAAAGCCCGCCGGCAACCGCCAACTCATCAAAGCCCTCGGGGGGGGGTGAACATGAAAGGCTATTTTAAGATACTATTACTATGCTGGGCCGTGATGGTGGCCCTGACGGCTTGCAACCACCAGTCGCAAGCCCCAACAGACGTGCGGCAAGGCAAAGCCAACCATTACTCTTATGAATATGTGAAGCAGATCAGCATGACGCAACCGAAGTTGGCGCTACGCATCCTGCAAACCGCCGAGAGCAAGTCGCTCATGCCCAAGATTGACATCAACACCCTGCGTAGCATGGTCTACTTCAACTCAACGAGCAACTATCCCCAAGCCATCGCCTACCTGGAGGCTGCGCTCAACGACCCAGACTATGACAAACGCACCGAGCTGCAACAGAGCCTGCTCAACATGGCCGCACTCGAATATTACTCAGTGGGGCAGTATGCCAAGAGCCTACACTACGCCGAGAAAGGCATCGACCTGGCCTACGCACACGACAACCGGACGCTCGTGGCGCAAATCCTGACCACGATGGGACAATGCCACAGCGAGATAGGAAACGTGGGACAGGCCATCAACTGCTTTGACCGCGTCATCGAGATCCTCGGCGAAAAAGCCTCGCGCGAGCCCACGTGGAACACCTACTACGACCTGCTGACGGCCTACGCGCTGAAGGCCAACTGCCTGGTCGACATGAAACGGCACAACGACCTCTTCAAGATGCGCGACAGCTACGAGAAGGCCCTGCTGAAAGCCAACAAGCTGCCGGAGGGCATCAATAGCGCCAACGACGAGCTCAACGCCACCTTCTACTCGCTTTACGCCATCGGATATGAGGAGACGGGACAGCACGCCCAGGCGAGCGCCATGTTTGACAAGCTCGTGGCCACAAGGGCGGCCAACACCCCGGAAGGGGGCACCTTCGTCGTGCCCTACCTCATGCTGACCAAGCGCTACGCCGAAGCCCTGGCCTACACGAAACGAGAGGATGAGGCATGGCTGCGAAGCGGCAAGGACACCATCGACGGCAACTACACGCACACCATCCTCATGAACAAGACGCGCGCCCTGCAAGCGCTCGGACAATACCAGGAGGCGCTGGCGACAGGCCTGCGCGCCTACGCCCTCGACGACTCGCTCGCAAGACGCGTCAAGGACCAAAACGCCCTGTGGATCAATGAGCAACTGGGAAAGAAACTGCTGAGAAAGTACATAGGCCGACAAGACATGAACCTGGCTGTCAGCCGCACCGCCAACCTGGTGATGGGCGCGCTACTCATCGTCTGCCTCACGCTCATGGCGTTTATCATTCGCTACAACCGGAAAATCAAGCGGAAGAACCGCGCCGCCTCAGCCCTCATCAGCGAACTGTTGGTTTACAAGCGGCAACTGCTCGACCGTATGGAGCGACATGAAGACGAAGGGGAAAAAGAAAACAAAGAACTTCTCCATGAGAAATTCATGAAGATGGAGAAGCTCATCATCGACAAGGAACTCTTCGTGCGACCCAAGCTCGATCGGTCCGATGTCGCACAGGAGATGGCAATGTCCGTCGACGAGTTCAACACACTCTTCAGCCAGTTCTCCACCCTGTCGTTCAACAACTACCTCAACGAGTTGCGCATGGAGCGGGCCGCCAAGCTACTGAAAGACAAGCCCAACTACACCATCGAGGCCATCGCCAATGAGTGTGGCGTGCCCGTGCGCCAGACGTTCCACAGGCTCTTCGCCAAGAAGTTTGGCATGACGCCCGCGGAGTATCGCAACTCGTGAGCGTTCTGATCCGTGTGCGGAGAAAATAACGCCTGGAAACGACAAGGTCCATCCGCGTT
>DAIOEQ010000248.1:891-3500 GCA_036746215.1 Prevotella sp. | reverse complement strand
CTTCCTCGTCGCCGTCGCCAGCCACGTTCACTACCTCGAAGTTGCCAAGCACAGGGTGGCTTCTGATGAGCGAAGCCAAGGCACGCGCCGCCTTTACACCAGGCACCATCCATAACGTATGGCGAAAGATGTTTTGGAAAGTCTCATTGCTATAAGGATAGAGGTTGTCTTTGTCTTTTCCGCACAGCAGATCGAGAAATCGCTTGACATCCTGGAGGTGTACAAACGTTCCGTCAGGGTTCACACGGAAGAACTCATGGAAGTTGAAAGCGATGTCTTCATAGGCATAGCCATGAAGTAGTTTGCCAAGGTCGTAAGTATAGATATTGAGCTTGGGCAAGCTCTCATAGGGGTTGGGGTCGCCCTGGTGCAGGATATCCCAGTCAGCCTTGGCCCGTTGCTCCATCACATAGTCCCACGTATAGATTTCCTCGTCCTTGAAATCATCGAGGAGGTTGAAGGGCGTTCCCGACAGTCGCAACACCTTGGTCGAAGGCTTGATGAGCTCCTTGAGCACGGCTTGCCCGAGGTCGGTCTTTGTACCCTCATGAGCCTCGTCCACAATCAGCAGGTCCCAGGGGGTGGAGAACACATCGTCGTTTTTGTCGAACTTGCCGCCCACCAATTCAGAGCCCCGCAGGTCTTGCATGGAGGCAAAATAAACATACTTGCCTTTCTCTTCCCGTCCATTGACGACAAAAGACTGACTGGCATGCCGCGAGAGGGCCGGAAGGGTACAGCCTTTGCTCTTGGATCCGTACTCATAGTCTTTCCGGTCGTAGAAAATCTTGCCGAAGTCCTCAAACCATCCCTCGTCCACCACAGGGCGATGGGTGAGGATGAGCGTTCGGCGGTAGCGCATGTCCTTCACCACCTGCAAGGCCGACAAGGTCTTTCCAAACCGCATCTTCGCATTCCACAACATTTGGTTGCCCCGCTTGAATTGTCTCTCGGTCTTACGGATGGCATCAGCTTGCTCGGGGCGGAAGACGATGGGCTCGCGCACCTCACAGATTTCAGAAGTCAGGAGCGACGCGCGCCCTTGCTTGGCAGCAGCGATGGCCCGTTTCACCGTCTCCAGGTCGCAGCAGAACCATTCGTTGGCATGGTGTACCTTGTCGAATATCTTGCGCTTGATGCCTGATCGCAACAGCACCTGGTGCACCGCCTTGTCGCCGAATGAGCACGCCTTGCCCTGCCGCAGGCAGAGGGTGGTCTCGGTGTAGAGCAGGTCGTAGGCGATGCCCGCCGTCCGGGTGTACTGGTCGATGCGGGCCTTGGCGGCTCGGTTGAGGGCGTGGCAACAGGGCTTAAGGTCGGGCGAGGTGTCGTCCGCACAGGTGGTCTCGCCTATCTTGAGGCAGCCACGGTGTGCCTCGTCGTTGATGCGAAACACATAGATGAGCTTCGTCTTGAGGGCAGATTCAAAGGTCATAGGCTTTACAATTGTTTGATGAGATCGATAAATCGGATACGCCTTCCTCTTTTACCCGTGACTGGGTCGGTCGCCCCCCAGTCTTTCACAAGACAATATTTGCCGTTATGCAACCGGATATTGTCTTTCTGGCATCCCAAACAAGGCGAGACGCTCACCTCGCTTTCGCCAAACAATGAAGTCGAGACGGTCTTGTTCTCATGACAACTGTCGGGCACGACACCACGCAAGCCGTCCATCTGCCAGACATTCCAAGAGATGATATAGGCGATGTAGCGAGTGGACTTGTCCATCGGCCTCTTGCCAAACTTCGCCTGGTAATACTCAACGAAGGAGATGAGCATGGCCACACGGGCCAGCAACAGGCTGTCGCCCTGCCACTCATAGGCGTAGACACTCTTGTAGGCCTCTTGCGCCATGGCGAGCCATTCGGCGGAAGTCGCTGTGTTCTCACTGACAACGCGCAACTTCCTGTCGAGCAGACCTATGCGTTCTTTCAAGGGGATGGGACTGCCTGTGGTGGTGTCGTATCGGCTCACGATGTAGGGCGCCTCGCCACAGGTGACCTCCAGCCTGTTGGCACGCACATAGTCTTTCCATGTCTTGCCCGCCGGAAAGACTATCTTGCCGGGAGTTGTCAGCCATGTGTGGGTGCCATCCTCATGGTCTACTGGACGATTGAACACGTTGGGGCGACCAAACCAAGCCTCGTCGATGAGATTGTTTTGTGCGTTGCACACCCATGCGGGCGTGAACACTTCCGCCATGTCCTTGGATCGGGCCGCCTGCAAGTCTTTGTGTTTCAGGATGCGGGGTGTGATGACACCGGCGTGGCTGCCGGTAATGAGGTCGGGTGTGATGGGGTCGTGGTATTGGTAGCCTTTGCCCAAATGGGCATAGTCGTCCGTGGCCCAAAAGATGTTGGCCTGCTCGGTGGGCGAGCTCAGCGTGTGATCCTTCAGGAGAAGAGACAACAGATCGGGCGCACAATGCCAGCTGCCATCTCCGAGGATGTCAACTTCATGAGTCATGTGCCATAGCAAAAAGGGGCGTCGGGCTATCTCTTCAGGGAGAACGGGCTCACAACAAACAAAAGCCTAAGGATGAAGACAAAAAAGAAGCGTAGGCTTCCCTCATCTACATCCTTAGGCATTTGGCGTGGCCCGTATTACAG
>DAIOEQ010000248.1:0-881 GCA_036746215.1 Prevotella sp. | reverse complement strand
AAGCCTCCTGCACTCGCTTCACCATGTCCTCTTGGTAATCAAAAAGCTGGATGTCAATCATTGATTACTCTTTTGCTTCACAAGTCCTTCCAAGTAGTTGGCGTCTCAATTTGTCCACACCAACTGATAGACGTTCATGCGGCACAAGCATCCATCGGCAACACGCCTTGACATGGATCTCCATAGAAAGCCCCTATGAATGGATCGACGTCCTGGTGTCTGATGTGTTAGTACTCAAATTAGGGCATACCCCTTTGTATAGGCACTTTTGCAAGTGCCTATATATTGAGTTGTTAAAATTTCAATGTGTTTATTAACTATTGGCATGTTGCCAATCCGATATTGTCTGGTCGCAGACTGAAAAAATCTCTGCAACCGTTAAAGATGTTAACAAAAAACTTTCCGAGATAATCCCATGCCGACCTGCCCTGCAGCTTCACCGTGCTGATGATGCTGTGATAAGTGGCCGCCATCTTCGCACCTTCATCACTGCCAAAGTGTAGCATGCCATTTCGCTGGGTAGTCAGTGGACGGACGGCTCGCTCGGCGACATTGTTGTCTATCGGATAACGACCGTCCTTTGTGTAGGCAAAGATGTTTGCCCAAAATGTATCCAGATAGTTCAACGCCTTCTGCAAATAAGGAGTGACCGTCGCGGGATCCTTTGCTTTCTCTATGCCGAGATGAGTGCGGAGATTTATCAGTATGCCTTTCGTCTCAAGACCTTGGCGTTGTCTGCCTCTTTCTTCATCCGTGAGACCGTCCTTTGTGTATTGGCGCTCCAGATTGTACAAATCCTCGATATATTTGATGAAGATGTCCGCGTTCTTGTCACCAGCCTGCTCGCTTGCCTTCACAAACTTGGCACGGGCATGGGCAAG
>DAIOEQ010000247.1:0-3503 GCA_036746215.1 Prevotella sp. | reverse complement strand
AAGGTGGACGTGAGGGCGAACGTGCGAAAGACAAACTGGTGAATGCCAATTTGCGTTTCGTGGTGTCCGTGGCCAAGCAGTATCAGCATCAGGGCCTGGGACTCACCGACCTCATCGACGAGGGCAACATCGGCCTGGTCAAAGCTGCGGAGAAGTTTGACGAGACACGTGGATTCAAGTTTATCTCTTATGCTGTGTGGTGGATTCGCCAAAGCATCCTTCAGGCCATCGCCGAGCAGAGCCGCATCGTGAGGCTGCCGCTTAACCAGGTGGGCGCCTTGTCGAAAATCAACGCGGAGATTTCCAAGTTTGAGCAGGAGAACCAGCGACGCCCATCGGTGCACGAATTGTCTGACTTGACCAATATAGATGAAACCAAGCTCGACCAAACCATAAAGGCCGACAATCATCACATGAGCATTGACGCGCCATTCCAGGAGGACGACGACAACAGCATGGCCGACGTGTTAGCCTCGGGTGAGGACAGTCGCGCTGACAAGCACGTTGACTACGAGAGCATGTCGCATGAACTTGACACCGTGTTGCGCAATGTGCTCAAGGACAGGGAAATAACCATTGTTCGCGAGTGCTTTGGTATAGGTTGCAACGAGAAGGGACTTGAGGAGATTGGCGACCAGCTGGGACTCACGCGAGAGCGCGTTAGACAGATACGCGAAAAGAGCATCGTGAAGCTCCGTGAGAGTGGCTACTCGAAGCTGCTCATCAAATATTTGGGTTAAGTGGCGAATGGCAGACCAGTTCACATAAACATCAATCCATGAAAAGCGATTGCATTGAGGTCAAAGGTGCGCGGGTGAACAACTTGAAAAACATCAGCCTGGACATTCCGCGCAACAAGTTCATCACCATCACCGGAGTTTCGGGCTCTGGCAAGTCGTCTCTTGCTTTCGACACGCTTTATGCCGAAGGCCAACGGCGCTACGTGGAAAGCCTTTCCAGTTACGCGCGGCAGTTCTTGGGCAGGATGAACAAACCTGAATGTGATTTCATCAAAGGACTGCCCCCGGCCATCGCCATCGAGCAGAAAGTCATCTCACGGAACCCGCGGTCCACGGTGGGCACCTCCACGGAGATTTATGAATACCTGAAACTGCTCTATGCTCGCATAGGCCACACCTTCTCCCCCATCTCCGGCCAGGAGGTCAAGAAACATTCGGCTGACGACATCGTCAACCAGACATTCGATTATTCTGATGGCACACGGTTCATGGTGCTTGCCCCTCTGCATGTGCCAGACGGGCGAACCGTCGGCAAGCAACTGGAGATGTATCTGCAGGAAGGATACACGCGTGTGATGACAGGAGGCGATGTGGCAAGGATAGAAGATGTTCTTGCGGATGAGACAAAGGTGAACAACATTTCAAGCGAGACTTACCTGGTCATTGACCGCATGAGCGTCTCGCACGAGAAAGACAGTGTCGCCCGTCTCACCGACTCGCTCGAAACGGCATTGTATGAGGGCGATGGTGCGTGCCGCTTGGTTTTCCTCCCTTCGGGCATATCCTATGACTTTTCCTCACGTTTTGAGGCTGACGGCATGAAGTTTGAGGAGCCCAACGAGAACATGTTTTCATTCAATTCCCCCCTTGGGGCCTGTCCCACTTGCGAGGGTTTTGGAAGTGTCATCGGCATTGATGAGAAACTGGTCATCCCCAACTCGACCCTATCCGTGTATGACGGATGCGTGCAATGTTGGCATGGCGAAAAGATGCAAATGTGGAAAGATGAGTTTTGCAGGCGAGCCAAACAGGTCGATTTCCCCATTTTCAAGCCCTATTTGGAGTTGTCAAGTCAGGAGAAAGACTGGCTGTGGCACGGACTTCCCGCAGACCGCAAGGCCGATGGCACAATGAAGGATGACGCCGTTTGCGTGGACGCATTTTTCCAAATGGTGAAAAACAACCAATACAAGATACAGTATCGAGTGATGCTCAGCCGCTATCGCGGCAAAACTGTCTGTCCCGACTGCCATGGCACACGGCTGAAGAAAGAGGCATCATGGGTGAAAATCGATGGGCGAAGCATCACCGACTTGGTGCAGATGCCCGTCGACAAGCTCTATGAATGGTTCCTCCGGCTGCAACTTCCTGATCACGAACATGAGATAGCCAAGCGTCTCTTGACAGAGATTTGCTCACGTCTGAAGTTTCTTTGCGAGGTGGGATTGGGATACCTCACCCTCAATCGCAAGAGCAACACCCTGTCGGGCGGTGAGAGCCAGCGCATCAATCTCACCACATCGCTCGGATCGTCGCTGGTCGGCAGCCTTTACATTCTTGATGAGCCGAGTATCGGCTTGCACAGTCGTGACACGGACAGGCTCATCCATGTGTTGGAAGAGTTGAAGGAAATAGGCAATACGGTCATTGTGGTGGAACATGATGAAGACATCATGAGGGCGGCAGACTGGCTCATAGACATAGGGCCAGACGCAGGCGAACAAGGTGGTGAAATCGTGTATGAAGGCCAGCTGCCGAAAGTCTTGGGCGAAAGTGGCCAAGAAGACATGAGCGCGCAACTGCTGAAGGATTTCCCCCGAAGTCACACCATAAGGTATTTGACAGGGGCTGAGCAAATCGCCTTGCCCAAATCGCGCCGCCGATGGAACCATTCCATCCTGCTCAAAGGTTGCCGCATGAACAACCTTTGCGGCATCGACGTTGAGTTTCCGCTCAATGTCTTGACGGTTGTAACGGGCGTATCCGGGTCTGGAAAATCGAGCCTGGTGAAGGGCATACTCTACCCTGCCCTCAAAAGGCACATGAACGAAGTCGCAGATGTGCCTGGTGAGTACCTTGCGCTTGATGGTGATTGGCAAACGTTGAGCCATGTGGAGTTTGTCGACCAAAACCCAATAGGCAAGAGCACGAGATCCAATCCCGCCACTTACCTGAAAGCCTACGACGCCATCCGCGACTTGTTTGCCAGCCAACCGTTGGCCAAGCAGATGGGATTTCCCGCCCAGTATTTCTCGTTTAATGCCGATGGAGGCCGTTGCGAGGAGTGCAAGGGCGCTGGTGTCATCACTGTGGAGATGCAGTTTATGGCCGATCTAACATTGGAATGTGAAGCTTGTCACGGCAAACGTTTCAAGCAAGACATTTTGGATGTGCGGTTTGAGGGCAAGAACATCAATGATGTGCTCAACATGACTGTCAGTGAAGCCATCCGCTTCTTTGGAAGCCATGGGCAAAAAGCCATCGTCGCCCGTTTGCAGCCGCTGGAGGATGTCGGGTTGGGCTACATCAAGCTCGGCCAGAGCTCATCGACCCTCTCAGGAGGTGAAAACCAACGAGTGAAGTTGGCTTACTTCATCGGCCAAGAACGTCAGGATCCCACGCTTTTCATTTTTGACGAGCCTACCACAGGCCTGCATTTCCACGACATCAACCGCCTGCTTCACGCTTTTAACGCGCTGATTGAGCGAGGACATAGCTTGTTGGTCATTGAGCACAACCTGGATGTCATCAAGGAAGCGGACT
>DAIOEQ010000246.1:0-3539 GCA_036746215.1 Prevotella sp. | reverse complement strand
AAAGCGAAGAATCGCTCAAGCAAATCTTCGAATATCTGAATCAATCGGGCAAGCGGATTTATATTGCTATCGATGAGTTTCAGCAGATAGCAGAATATCCAGAGGGTGGAGCGGAGGCTTTGTTGCGCTCTTACATCCAGTTCTTGCCTCATGTGTATTTTATATTCGCAGGAAGTAAGCAACACATCATGACCGACATGTTTCTTTCCGCCAAGCGCCCCTTCTACCAAAGTGCGCAAATCGTAAACCTACCGCTCATCGACCCACATCAATATCAGTGTTTTGCCAACAAGTGGCTTGAAAAGATCGGGCTCACGATAGACGCGGAAACATTTTCTTACCTATATAATAAGGTGGACGGACAGACCTGGTATATCCAAGACATATTGAATCGCCTCTACCAAAACGGCAAAGAGATAACGGAAGGTGAAATCAACAAGGTCATCGTCGAACTGGTGAATGAGCAAGAAGTGGCTTTCGTCAGCTATTACGACTCGCTCACCGACAACCAAGCGGCCTTGCTCTCCGCCATTGCCAAGGAAGGAGCCGCCAGTTCTGTCCTTTCGCAAGGGTTCATCAGCCAGTATGGCCTTCCCGCTGCCAGCAGCGTGGGACTTGCGCTCAAGACCCTTCTCAACAGGGAATTTGTGTACAAGTACAATGGCCGTTACGTCGTCTACGACCGCTTCTTTGGAATGTGGCTCCGGAAGCAATAGCGGACCTTGTCGGAATATTTCTGAAAAATCAGCTACCTCTCACTTCCTCCAAATAAAAAACAATTTTCGTTTTTGTGCGGATGAAACAAAGGACGCATGTCCGTCATTGACAGAAAAATGAGCGGAAGCCTCCCCAAAAGGTACTTATCGAGCCTCGATACCTGTCTTCCGAAGACTCGTCATGTCACATGACGAGTGACGACAAGGCACCTATCGAGGTGCGATAGGACACCTCAGGAGAATCCCAAGAGGCTTGTGCGGTTTCTGTTTAGTGGTGTTTTGACGATAATGCGCTGAAATATAGCGTTTTGTGTTACTACTTGAAAATAGCGCGTATTTGCGGACAAGGAGGCTTGTGCGGGCAAACGCGCGATTTCTCGGAGACCTTTTGTCCTCATGTTTCAGTGAAAATTAGCCAGTTGCGGAAGTTCAAGAACGCAGGAGGAAATGCCATGCGTACATTGCGTCCGCAAGCGAGCAATATGTTGGAGACGTCACTATCTGCGAAAATGTGTGCGACGAATCGGATAAATTTTGTAACTTTGCCGTTACAATGAACAACGACAACAAGAAAGCCACGCTGGAGCTGGGCACAAAGCCCGTGGGCTCCCTTCTGCTGCAGTATGCGCTGCCGGCCATCATCGCGATGACCGCCGCGTCGCTCTACAACATCATCGACCGCATCTTCATCGGCCAGGTTGTGGGCGCTGAGGCCATATCGGGTCTCGCCATCACCTTCCCGTTCATGAACCTCGCCAGTGCCTTTGGCGCGGCTGTGGGCGTGGGCGCCTCCACGGCCATCTCGGTGAAGCTGGGACAAAAGGACTACCTGACCGCCGAGAACCTGTTGGGCAACACCGTGACGCTCAACCTCATCATCGGCATCGGTTTCTCCGTGGTCTGCCTTCTGTTTCTCGACCCCATCCTGCGCTTCTTCGGCGCCAGCGACACCACGTTGCCCTATGCCCGCGATTTCATGCAAATCATCCTTGCGGGCAACGTGTTCTCGCACATGTACTTCGGCATGAACGCCGTGCTCCGCGCAGCCAGCAAGCCCCGCCAGGCCATGATGGCCACCATCTTCACGGTGGCCATGAACATCCTGTTCGACGTGGTGTTCATCCTGTGGTGGGGATGGGGCATACGAGGCGCGGCCTTTGCCACCATCATCAGCCAGACGCTGGCCCTCTGCTACCAGATGCGCCTGTTCACCAACAAGCATGAGTTGCTCCACCTGCGGCGCGGCATCTATCGGCTGCGAGCCGCACTGGTGAAGAACATCATCGCCATCGGCGTGTCGCCATTCCTGATGAACGTGTGCACGTGCGTGGTGGTCATCTTCGTCAACAACCAGCTGGTGCGCTTCGGAGGCGACATGGCTGTGGGCGGCTATGGCATCGCCAACTCCGTGGCGACGGTGTTCGTCATGTTCGTCTTGGGCTTGAACCAGGGCATGCAGCCCATCGCCGGTTACAACTATGGGGCGCAGAAGCTCGACCGCCTGTTGCGCGTGTTGAACCTGGCGATCATCGCCGCCACCTGCATCATGGTGGTGGGCTGGGCCATCTCCATGTTCTTCCCGCAGATCATCGCGCGCCTTTTCACCACCGATGAGAAGCTGATAGGCATGGCTGTCACGGCCATCCGCTTCAACCTGCTGGTCTATCCCGTCGTCGGTTTCCAGATGGTCACCAGCAATTTCTTCCAGTGCATCGGCAAGGTGCGCATCAGCATCTTCCTCAGCCTGTCGCGCCAGTTGCTCATCCTCGTGCCCCTGTTGGCGGTGTTGCCGTGGCTCTTCCGGCTCAATGGCGTCTGGTATGCCCTGCCCGCCTCCGACTTCTCGGCCTCGCTCATCGCCCTGGCCATCCTTGTGACTTATATGAGGAAGTTTAAGGCTGCGGCCAAGGCCCAGCGGGAGACGCCAAAACTTTGAAACAACAACGTGTTATGAACGATAAGAAAATCATCATCAGCGTGGGCCGCCAGATAGGATCGGGCGGCAGAATCGTGGCCCAGCGGTTGGCCGACGAGTTCGGCTGCAAGCTCTACGACAAGGAACTGCTCAACCTGGCCGCCAAGGAAAGCGGCTTCAGCGAGAAGTTCTTTGAGCAGAACGACGAGCAGAAAGGCTTCCTGAAGTCACTCTTCCATATCCATGTGCCCCTCCTGGGCGCCAACAACTTCTACAAGAACGACTTTTCGGAAGAGAGCCTTTACCAGTTCCAGAGCGACGCCATCCGCAAGGCCGCCACAGAGAGCAGTTGCGTGTTTGTGGGCCGCACGGCCGACTATGTGCTCCGCGACGCGCCCAACCTGGTATCGGTGTTCATCACGGCCAACATGGACCAGCGCATCCAGCGCGTCTGCAAGCGCATGGGCGTGGACCGAGCCACGGCGCGCAAGTACATCCACAGCCATGAGGAGGAACGAGCCTCCTACTACAATTACTACACGGGCAAGGTGTGGGGGCACAGCGAGAGCTACGACCTCTGCATCAACTCTTCGCTGCTGGGCATCGACGAGACCAGCCGGTTTGTGGCCGACTTCATCCGCAAGCGCCTGGGACTGTGAGCCTTTGAGGGAGAAGAGACGTCATGAAGATAGGCATCATATCAGACACCCACGGCTTTTGGGACGACAAGTACGAGACCTACCTCGGTGAGTGTGACGAGGTGTGGCACGCCGGCGACATCGGCAGCATGGACGTGGCCGACCGCTTCGAGGCCCTGGGGCCACGCTTCCGCGCCGTCTATGGCAACATCGACGACTACTACATGCGGTCGCGCTACCGCGAGATGTTGCGCTTTGAGGCAGGCGGGG
>DAIOEQ010000245.1:0-3630 GCA_036746215.1 Prevotella sp. | reverse complement strand
CAACAATTTCTATCCCGACTTCATTCTTTGGATTTTGGAGGAGGAGAAGCAATACGTCACGTTCATCGACCCGAAGGGCATCCGCAACCTCAAGGGCTTGAACGACCCGAAAATCCAACTCTTCAAGTATCTGCAAACCGATGTGGCGGCACAATTGGCCAATGACAACCTGGTGCTGAACAGCTTCATCTTGAGTGACACGCCAAAAGAGCAAGTGGAGTTTTGGCAGAAAGACCCTTTCGCTCCCGAGGAGTTCAGGCAAAACCACGTGTTGTTTATGAACGATAAGGGTTATGTGGAGACGCTGATGGACATGATCAAGCACTGAAGTTTGGCGGAAGGGGGCTTTAAAAGGCATCCCAATGTCCACGGCTGCGAGGGACGAAATGTCTCAAAAGCGTCTCGTCTTGTTTCCTTGGAAAACATTTCGACCGTCACCACATAGTCTGTTTTAAGGAAAAGGCATAACTTAGCGGTCATATATCACAAAAGACCTAACAACATTTTATCATCATGAGAACCCTCAAGCACCTTCTCCTTGCGTTCCTGACCATCATGGCGACAGCCCTGCCCGCCAGCGCGCAAGAGCGCCGCCCCATCGACTCGCGCCACCCCATCTGGCTTGTCCACATCGACGTGTGGAACAAGGCCGACCCGCAGAAGATCATTGATCTCATACCCAAGGACATCCGCCCGTGGGTCTGCATGAACCTGTCGCTGTCGTGCCAATACGACAAGGACAAGAACGTCTACAAGATGCCGCAGAACGCCGTGAAGACCTACAAGTCGTGGGCGTCGGTGTGCCAAGCCAACGGCATGTGGTTCATGTGCCAGCCGGCCAGCGGCGGGCACACGCACATCCAGGACAACGACCTCGAGACCTTCGAGTATTTCTTCAAGCGTTACCCCAACTTCCTCGGATGGAACTACGCCGAACAGTTCTGGGGCTTCGACGAGGCGGGCGACATGAGCTCCAGCACGCAAGCCTCGCGCATCGCGCTCTTCGCCAAGCTCGTGCCCATGGCGCACAAATACGGCGGACTGCTCACCGTCAGCTTCTGCGGAAACATCTGGTCGCACCCGCTCAACCCCGAGGGCATGATGAAACGCAACAAGGACCTGCTCGACGCCTGCCGCCAATACCCCGAGGCCATCCTGTGGCTTTACAAGTACACCACCTCCTCGTGTTTCTACAACAACGAGAGCGTGACCATCGCCCCCTTCATCGCCGGCCTGGCCAAGAACTACGGCATCCGATATGACAACTGCGGATGGAACGGTGCGCTCGGCGCCCTGCTCGGCGACAACCACGGGAAGAAATATCCCACGGCGGCCGGCATCGGGACAACGCTGGAGCAGACCGGAATGAACGGCGCCGCCGTGTGGGACGGTCCCGAGCTTATCTGGACAGAGGACTTCCAAAACCTCAACAACACCACCGTCGGCGGATACACGCGCCGCAACTGGGGCCGCTTCCCCAGCTTCGACAACGCATGGATTGACATGTTCCGGAAGGTCATCGACGGCACCCTCTACATCCCGACAAGGGAAGAGGTGGTGGGAAAGACCAAGGTGGTGGTGGTCAACAACGTCACCTCGGGCAGCGACGAGGACAAGTACGCGGCCTGGGGAGACCTCTACGACGGGCTCTACAAGCAAGACGACCCCTTCAACCCCGGCAACGGACAGTGGATGAACAACTACTGCTACTTCAAGAAGACCGGGCGCTACGGGGCCATCCCCGTGGTCAACGAGCTCCACGACGATGTGGCCAAGGCCATCCCCGTCAAGGTCTACAAGGCCACGCGCACATCCACATGGCCGACACTGGCCACCAAGGTGGCCGACTTCGACAGGCTATACCCCGAGGTGAGCAAGGGGGACCTGTTCGTGGAGCGTTTCAAGAACCAACTGGTCACCTACACGCCCTACTCATACCTCAACCGGAAGACCACGGCCACGGCCGACATCCCCCTACTCTACAACACCTGTGACAGCCTGTCGCTGACATACGGCAAACTGAGCAGCGGTGTCGTGAAGGAGTATGCCGACCACATCGACTTCTATCTCAACAACTACCGCACAGACACCACCGCCGCACAGACGGACCGCATCACCATCAAGGGCGCCTCGGAGAAGCCCACCTACACGCTGGCCAAACGGGCCGCGGGCAGGGCGGCGGCCACGGCGACATGGGATGAGGCGGCCAAGACTTACACCCTCAACGTGTCGCACATGGGTCCCGTCGACCTCACCATCCGCTGCGCCGGCGCGGCCACAGGCCGAAGCACCGATTGCGTGGACGACACGCCACTGACCGCCGACATGCCCAAGCAGCCCGACCCCTACGACGGGCCCGTGACCATCGAGGCCGAGGACATGGACTACAAGAGCATCAAGAGTTGTGTCACCGACCCCTACGGATGGTATCCTGACGTGCGCGGTCACGCCGGAAACGGCTTCATGGACATGGGAACCAACACCGCCGGCGCGCTCCGCCACGAGATGACCGCCGAAAAGGCCGGGACCTACAACGTGAGCATACGCTACACGTCACCGAAGGACGGCTACCTGAAGGTGTCGCTCAACGGCACTAAGACCGTGAACTACGAGAAGACCGGGCAAAACGAATGGAAGACCGTGGAGCTCGCCACGACCATGAAGGAAGACAAGAACACGCTGGTGATAACCAACGCCAGCGGCACGGCCCTCTATATCGACAACGTGACCTACGCGCCCGCCGAAGCGCAACCCGAGACCTACGAGGTGACCATCCGGCAGGCGGAGCACGGCACCGTGACGGCCGACAGGCAACAGGCGGCCGAGGGCGAGGAGGTGACGCTCGACATCACGCCCGACGAGGGCTACGCCCTGCAGGCCATCCAGGTCACCAACTCGGTGTTCTTCACGCAAAAGAAATACATCAGCGTCGCGGAGGGCGCCACCACCGCCACGTTCACCATGCCCGACGACAATGTCACGCTCGTGCCCACCTTCACCGACAAGACCCTCGCCTACGACATGGACATGGGCAACGTGCAGGGAGGAACCCTCCCACCGGGATGGAAGACGACACAAGAGAACAACGAGGTGCACGAGTATCCCAACTCATACGGGGCCGGGGCACGTACCATGGTGGGCTTCGCCGGCTACCAGGGCAAGGCGCTCTACTGGCGCAACGGTCGCGCCGAGTATGGCCTGCAAGAGGCCTATCCCCTCACGCTGGACGCCGGAGCATACAAGCTGTCTTACGCTTGCGCCGCCTGGAAGGGCTCACCCAAGTATGGGGTCAGCGTCATCGACGCCAGCGGGAACGCCATTGCCACGTCGGACACCCGCACGGCCACGCCCAACGCCAATGGAAACACATCCGCCAACGTCAAGGGGGCAAGGCTCTACGAGTTGCCCTTCACCGTCAAGGCCGCGGGCAACTACACCATCCGGTTCACGGACAAGACGACCGAAGGCGGCTACCACGAGTTCTTGTTGCTTGAGTGCCGCGTCAACAACACGGATGTGTCAAGCGGCATCGTGGAGACAAGGCTGTCCACCGGCGCACCCGGTATTTACAGTGTTACGGGCGTGAAACTGGAGTCGCTGGCGCCAGGCATCAACATCATCGTCATGCCC
>DAIOEQ010000244.1:0-3632 GCA_036746215.1 Prevotella sp. | reverse complement strand
ATCATTGTTTCGCTCAACCAGAAATCCAGAAGGATTACTATACTTTCATCATAGACATTTACTCCACCAATTCGGTCAGTGACTTGGTCAACATGTTTGGCAAAGCCATCATTGATGCCCTTCGTCCGAAAGGCAAAACGGCATGGGAAAAATTCTTGATGGTATTATCTTCTCTTCGTTCAGAAATATCATTCGACATGAATGGATTACCCGTTTGGGGCGTCGGCATCGGCAATCTTGTGAACCCAGAGATAACTCTCGATGAGATATTCACGTATCTCAACCAAGCGGACAAACCATGTATAGTGGCCATTGACGAGTTCCAGCAAATCACCAACTATGCCGATAATCGCATAGAAGCATTGTTGCGTACTTACATCCAGCGATGCACCAATGCCCACTTCATTTTTTCCGGTTCCCATCGTCATCTTATGGCAGAGATGTTTGTCTCCCCTGCCCGTCCATTCTATCAGAGTGTAACGCTGATGAACCTTAAGCCCTTGGATATAGAAAAGTACAAGGAATTTGCCACCGAAAAGTTTGAAGAACGAAACAAGCATTTGGAAGCAAATGTGATAGATGACCTCTTCGCTCGTTTCAATGGTGTCACCTCATACATCCAACGAGTAATGAACGTGCTTTTCCTCAAGACTCCAGAACAAGGAACTTGTACTCTCTCCATGGTAGATGATGCCATCAATTATAATCTTAGCATGGCAGCGGACACATACGAGACTCTTCTGCGCCAAATGCCCGAAAAACAACGCAATGTCTTCTTCGCTATCTCAGCAGAAGGTGAAGCCAGAAGCGTCAAGAGTGGAGCTTTCGCCAAGAAATACCACCTCCCATCACCAAGTTCCGTCAATTCCGCCTTGAAAGGATTGCTGGAGAAAGATTTCGTCACCCAAGAAGGCGATGCCTATGTAGTATATGACAAATTCTTCGATTTATGGTTGAAAAAGTACATGAAATAAAGTCAAAAGGTATCTTAAGACACTTTGGACCACCGGCCGGCAAGGGTCGTCCCGGTCGCTGAGCCTCTCTCAAGCGGTCAGAGACTGATAGGCTTCATGCTGGCGGTCTTGGCCGCGTAGGTCTCCTCGCTGACGCTGGTGCCCCTGAGGCTGCGCACCCGTGGCTTGTCGGCAAACCATGGGTCGGACGTGGTGTACCAGGAGGCGCTGCGGATGGACGTGGCGTGTCGCAACCGCTCCTTGAGCGTGCGGGCATACGTGGGATTTACCGACGAGAGGAAATGTCGCCCGTCGCCTGTCTCGATGGCCAGCACCAGGTATTGCTCGATGACCTGCGAGGAGCCCGTGTAGGCCTTGCGCAGCCCTTGCGTGGGTGTCATGACGTGGATGTCCCATCCCTCACGGTTGAGCCGGCTCATCATGCCCCGGAACACCACGCCGTGTGGCGCCGTGTCCTTCAGACCGGAGGCGGCGATGCTGAGGTGAATCATCTCGTGGAGCAGCACGCTTTGGAACTGGCGCTCCGACTGATCGTAGTAGTTGCTCATGCCCAGGGAGAAGTCGAAGAGGCGCGCGCCGCGAAACGTCATCTTTCGCTTGAAAGACAAGGTGCCAAGCTGTGTGCGCGAGTGGCCGATGTGGAAGCGGGGCGTGGGCAGGCCACCGTCGAAGTATTGCCGGTTGAACGCGGCGAACCAACGCCGCAACCAAAGGATGTCTATCTGCATAAGGGTAACGTGGGCGTGATGGCCCGGTACTTGTTCGTAAGTGGCTGCAAAGGTACGCATAAAAGTGGAGACGGGCATAAAACATCTTACGGATAATGCGCCAATTTGGCAAAAGGGAGGACTCGTGGACCCATGAGGGTAAGGCAAGGGGCGCGAAAGGGGCCTTTGGAATAGTTTTTTTCCGCTTGCGCGCCACATTATTTGCCCTATCCGTTCCTATCCTCATTATTTTTGTGTAAGTTTGCAACAACAATTGCAAATCGTACCAATAACAGAGCAAAATATGAAACTACTGAGAGATCGCATCCTCAAGGACGGCAAATGCTACCCTGGCGGAATTCTGAAAGTGGACAAGTTTATCAACCATCAGCTTGACCCGAACCTGATGAAGCAGATTGCCGTGGAGTTCATCCGGCGATACGCCTCGTCGGAAATCAACAAGATTCTGACCATTGAGGCCAGTGGCATCGCGCCGGCCATCATGATGGGATTTCTGCTGGACCTGCCCGTGGTGTTCGCCAAGAAGAAGAAACCGTCGACCATGGGCGACATGCTCTCGACCACCGTCTTCTCGTTCACCAAGCAACGCGAGTATCACGTGGTCATCTCCAAGGACTACCTGACACCCCACGACAAGGTGCTCTTCATCGACGACTTCCTGGCCTACGGCAACGCCGCCAAGGGCATCATTGACCTCTGCCGCCAGGGTGGGGCGGAACTCGTGGGCATGGGCTTCATCATCGAGAAGGCGTTCCAGCGCGGCCGCGAGGTCATCGAGAAGGAGGGCATCCGCTGTGAGAGCCTGGCCATCATCGACTCGCTCGACAATTGTGAAATCAAGATCAGGGAGGAGTAATCCGACCTTCTGATCGGCAAAGACAAGAGAACAATGCTTGACAAGGAAACGAGAGACCAGATACTGGCGCTCATCCACCAGGAGGTGGTGCCGGCCGTGGGGTGCACCGAGCCGATGGCCGTGGCGCTCTGTGTGGCGCGCGCCACGGAAGACCTGTGCCGCAGGCCGGAGAAAATCAATGTGTGGCTATCGGCCAACATGCTGAAGAACGCCATGGGCGTCGGCATCCCCGGCACGGGCATGATAGGACTGCCCATCGCCGTGGCCTTGGGCGCCATCGTAGGCAAGTCGGAGTATCAGTTGGAGGTCATCAAGGACCTCACGCCCGAGACCCTGGAGGAGGGCAAGCGATTCGTTGGCGGAGACCGCATCGACATCAAACTCAAGCCCGACATCACCGAGAAACTATACATCGAGGTCTTGTGTGAGGCTGGCGACGACAAGGCCAAGGCCGTCATCGCGGGCAGCCACACCAACTTCGTCTATGAGGAACGCAACGGCCAGGTGCTGCTCGACAAACGGAAATGTCTGGGCGCCGAGGGCGAGCAGGAGGGGCTGAAGCTCAACCTGAAGACAGTGTGGGACTTCGCCATGACCTCGCCGCTTGAGGAGCTGACATTCATCCTCGACGCCAAGAGGCTCAACCTCGCCGCCGCAGCGGCCTCGATCAAGGGCAACTACGGCCACTGCCTCGGCAAGACCATGGACCGCCCGCTGAGCAAGGGCATCTTCGGCGACAGCATCTTCTCGCGCATCATCTCCAAGACCGCCTCAGCCTGCGACGCACGCATGGGGGGCGCCATGATACCCGTGATGAGCAACAGCGGGTCGGGCAACCAAGGCATCTGCGCCACCAACCCCGTGGCGGTGTACGCCGAGGAGAACGAGAACACCGAGGAGGAGCTGGTGAGGGCCCTGACGCTGAGCCACCTGACGGCCATCTACATCAAGCAGAGCCTGGGCAAGCTCTCGGCCTTGTGTGGCTGCGTGGTGGCGAGCATCGGCTCCAGTTGCGGCATCACCTATCTCATGGGGGGAGGCTATGCCGACATCTGCCACGCTGTCAGAAACATG